>CALHBW010000202.1 GCA_937930625.1 uncultured Saprospiraceae bacterium
TACTCGTCTGACATTTTGAAAATGTCCGACGAGTGAGCATAACTCCCAAAGTTAAAAAAGCAATACATATAACGCTTCCGCAAAATATGCAGAAGAACCGTTATATTTAAAATAATTTGTCATTCAAAATTTATAATTCAAAATTTGGCGAAGACATTGATTAGATCATTTCAAAAAAATCTCACGACTCACCTCTTGCGTCTCTTATCTATTCCGTACCTTTACGGCATGACAACTGAACAATTAAAATTACTACAAGACCGGCTGGACGTTATAAGGAGGTATCTTTGACGTTGATACCCGACTTGAACGTATCGAAGAAGACGAGCAACGTGCCGGCGACCCCAATTTCTGGAACGACAACAAAGCCGCACAAGCCGTACTCAAAACACTAAAATCCAACAAAAAACGTATAGAAGAATACAATCATTTAGAAACCCAAATTGAAGACCTTGCCGTACTGTTTGAATTTTCGCAAGAAGGGGAAGCCACACCCGAAGAAGTTGACGAACAATACAATATTTCGCTCATAGCTATGGACGAATCGGAGCTAAAAGCCATGCTCGACCAACCGGAAGACGAACTCAACTGTAGCATCGAAATCAATGCAGGTGCAGGGGGGACGGAGGCTTGCGACTGGGCGGATATGTTGCTACGCATGTATATCATGTGGGGCGAAAAGAACGGCTACAAAGTCCGCGAAGTAGACCGCGTAGACGGAGATGTGGCAGGTGTCAAATCTGTCGAATTGGAGATTGAAGGCGAATTTGCTTATGGCTATCTAAAGGGTGAAAACGGCACACACCGCCTCGTCCGCATCAGCCCTTTCAATGCACAAGGTAAGCGGCAGACTTCCTTTGCATCGGTGTATGTATATCCGGTTGTAGATGATTCGATTGAGATTGAGGTTAATCCGGCAGATGTAGAAATGCAAACCTCGCGCTCCGGAGGTGCAGGCGGACAAAACGTGAACAAAGTCGAAACCAAAGTCCAACTCACCCACAAACCTACGGGCATCGTCGTCGTATGCCAAATAGAACGTTCACAACTTGCCAATCGGGAAAAAGCAATGCAAATGCTCAAATCGCGCCTCTACCAAATGGAGTTGGCAAAACGCAATGCCAAACGCGACGAAATCGAAGCCGGAAAAGATGCTATCAGCTTCGGTTCACAGATTCGCAGCTATGTATTGGATGACCGTTGGGTCAAGGATTTGCGTACCGAACACAAAGTCCACAATCCCGACAAGGTACTCAATGGAGAAATTAATGATTTCCTGAAGGCATACTTGTTAGGCGAGCGAAACAATAAGCGGAAATGATTATAAAACTGTATGATTGTGTGATTGTAAAATTGTATTGACAGGAATTTTGCCAAGCAAAATTCGGCATGTTTAGAATTGCAGTTGACACTTTCTTGCCATGTAGCAAATACTCCAAATTGAGTAAATGACGCAGAGGTCGCAGAGATTTGATAATTATACCGTGAACGGGGTAAATTTCGGAAAATGCTGATTCACGCAGAGAACGCAGAGGTCGCAGAGATTTTATAGTATTTCTCCGCGTACTCTGCGCTCTCTGCGTGAAATATAGATGTTAATATTTGGCATGTTTAAATTTACCAGAAAAGTAGTTGACACTTTTTTGACTTCATTTTAAAATAAAAACAATATTTGAAACCTCCGTTTACTAAACTTCAAAGAGTTTAGTAAACGTGCGTAAAGCACTGATATTTAGGCGTTTACTAATGTTAGTGATATGCTTACGTTTACCAAACTCGAAAAGTCTATTGATACCCCACAGAATAAAAAACTCATTTGAATTGAATTTCTAAATTTCATAACTCATTGATAATTAATTATAAACTTAAAATAAATTTTTATAAAATAAGTTAATTTTTAAAATTATAATTATTTGATAATCAAAATTTTATATTCTGTGGGGTATCAATAGACTTTTTGAAGTTTAGTAAACGGGGTACTCAAAGATGTGGGGTATCGTTAGATTTACAAATGTCAGGCGACAGCATTTTTGCATTTTATTAAAATACAACATATTACATAGTTTAAATAAATAAAATGTTTTAAAATGTAACGAAGGTACATCTCGCCTGACATTTTAAAAATGTCCGTCGAGTCAATGTGTTCGCCAATTTTGAATTTTGAAAAAAATATTTTGAATAAAAAAATATTTAATTTATTAATTTTTAATTATCAATAAAAAACAAAGTAAAATTTAAATTCATTTAAAATTTGGCGAAGACATTCGTGATTTAGAGTGATTTTCAAATGTATTATTTGTTAAATTATTATTAACTCCTTATCTTTAACACCAATTTAGAAACCAAAACTCAGATACTAATTATGAAAAAGATTAGCCTTTTAACAGCCCTCATTTACCTCTTTTTACCGATTTTATCTCATGCACAAATAGACCCATCCAAGTGGTGTGGCGTGATGGATGGCTTGGAACAGCGTAAGCAAAATGACGTCGGTTATGCAGCTTTTCATCAGGCAGCGACCAATGTGGCTGCAAGTTCTGCACAGTCCATTCCTTGTGATGGTACCAATTCGGTAGTGATTCCTGTTGCATTTCACTTTGATGCTTCATTTACCTGTGCCAACCCTACATGTCTGCTCACTAAAGTACAAGAGCAAATCGACGCGCTCAATATTGCCTATGCCGACAATAGTACGGTGCAACAAAACATTGACTTAGATGCCGCCTGTCCCACAGGCTACCCGCTTGCGGATGTCTCCACAGGTACGTGTATTGAGTTCAAACTTGCCGTGCCACCCGCAGGGCAAGGACTTGACCCTGCTTGCGACCCCGCGATTACGATTGGGCAATTTAGCGGTGGTACTCAAACCGATTTTGATGGTGCCGGTGCTGCATGGGCGGGCTATCTCAATATTTTTGTGGTAGAAGAAGTCCAAGTTTCTATTTTTGGTATTCCGATTCCGGGCATTATTGGGGTTGCTGATGGTATCCCCGGTATGGCTAATGGCGATGGTGTTACGCTTCTTGCGGACGCCTTTGGCGGCATAGGTGAAGGCTGCAATTCCGGTAATGATATTGATATAGGAGCTACTGATGGTACAAATTTTTTCTTTACCGAAGGCGGTACTACGGCGCATGAGATAGGGCATTATCTGGGCTTGTACCATATTTGGGGCGATGATGATTTATTTCCGGGAGCTGAATGTACAGGTGACGACAGTGCTATGCCTCAAGTCGGTCCTTTTGCTGTGAATGATACCCCCCTTCAAGGTACTGCTTCGGCTACCAATGCACCATGCCCGACTATCGCAGGAGCTACCTGCGCCTCGCTACCCGCTACCTGCGACGGCAGCAATGATTATTTTCACAATTACATGGATTATTCCAATGATATTTGCATGTCCATGTTTACAGATGACCAGTCGATGGTCATGAATTATTGGGCAAACGAACTCTTTGGTGGAAGTACTATCGGTACATTTGATTCTGCGCCTGATGTATTGACGACGCTTTGTGAAATGCAGCCTTGTGGTTTACCTGTGGTATGTCCGGTAGCAACAGGTGTAGATATGCCTATCGGTGCTTGTTCTACAGATGGTACACAAACCGTTTGCGTGACTTTCGATATGGATCCGACAGGCTTAGTTGACTTGAGTATCAATGGCGTGGCAGCAGTGATTGACCCTGTGGCAATGACGGCATGTGTGGATGTGACTTTACCTACCAATCAGACTTGCGATGTTATTCCATTGGATTTTGTTTTGTCTGCGACTTGTACAGAAGATGGTTCAAATATTTTAGATGCTGCCGGTGGAGATATTAATGGCTCTATTGGTACGATTGATGTTTTTCCAGAACCTTTGTCAGTTGTTACTTCGGGAGATGGGATGTGTACTACGTTGATGGCAGAATTACTCTCCGCAGATGGTACACAATGTGCTGTCCGCACGATGGCTTGTGACGGTGACGGTTCTTCTCTTGTTTATAATTTTAATGTAGATGTCAATTTCGCGCCTCCGGCGGAATGTGCGCTGATGGGCTTGACGGGTTCTATCGCTTGCGATGGTTGTGTGGCTGATTGTCCGGTAGCTACGGGTATAGATACACCCGCAGATGCTTGCTCTACGGATGGCGTACAAACTGTTTGTGTAACTTTTGATATTGACCCGACAGGCTTAGTTGATTTGAGTATCAATGGCGACCCTCAAGTACCACTTATTGACCCAGTGGCAATGACGGCATGTGTGGACGTGACTTTACCTACGAATCAGACTTGCGATGTTATTCCATTAGATTTTGTATTGTCTGCGACTTGCACGGCAGATGATTCAAATATTTTAGATACTGATGGTGTAGCAATCAATGGTTCGATTGGTACGATTGATGTTTTCCCCGAACCTTTGTCAGTTGTTACTTCGGGAGATGGGATGTGTAATACTTTGATGGCAGAATTACTTTCAGCAGATGGTACACAATGTGCTATTCGCACAATGGGTTGTGATGCAGATGGTTCTTCTCTTGTTTATAATTTTAATGTAGATGTCAATTTCGCGCCTCCGGCGAATTGTGCGTTGATGGGCTTGACGGGTTCTATTGCTTGTGATGGCTGCACACCCAATTGTACAGCAGTAGCGGGTACACTCACTACGAATGATAACCTCACCGTCTGTGCTTTAGATGGCAATGCGGATGTTATCACCGTTGCGACTACGGGTGAAGCGGGCGTGAACTCCGGTTGGTTGATTACCGATTCGGCAGGAAATATCCTTTCCGGTGCAACGGGAACAGGCAGCGCGGGTGTTGTCAATCTCGGCGGTACTACTTTCGCACCCGACCTCGAAGGCGCGCCTCCGGGTGCTTGCTCAATTTGGTTGATTACTTGGGACGGTACACTCTCCGGCGCAGATATGGGCGATAGTGCAAATGGTATTATGAGTGATGTTTGTTTCCAATTGAGTAATCCAATTACCGTGAATCGTGTAGAAGTGGCTGCCGGAACAATCGCGACTACTTCTGCAACAACAGTTTGTGCATTGGATGGTAATGCTGATATAATTAATACGACATTAAGCGGACAATCAGGTACGAATTTCGGTTGGTTAATCACCGATGGAGCTACGGGCGATATTCTTTCTATGGGCGTTATGGCTCCCGGCTCTACGACTTTTTCGCCTGACCTTGAAGGTGCTCCTGTGGGTACATGTCAAATTTGGGCTATCTCATGGGAAGGCAATCTTTCAGGTGCCAATCAAGGCGATAATGCTGCGGGGATTTCAAGTGATGTTTGTTTTGAATTGAGTAATCCGATTGATGTAGTTCGTGAAGATTGTTCTATGCCAATGGCGACCATTTCTGACCCTTGCAGCTGTACAGCCGGTATCGACTTAGATGGCGACGGTGTGAATGACTTAGCACAAGAAACCATCACAATCACTGACCCGAATGGAGCAGGACAAGGATGGGCATTGACCAGTGGCGGTGGTTTGTTGGACCCGGACGGCATGGGTGGTACAGTACCTACTGTAGCTACTGTAATGGATAATGGCGACGGGACTTATACTTTGGTCGCTTACGTTCCTGCGGATAGTGCGACGACCTATACGGCTACATTTGCCAATGCAGCAGGTGCTACGCTAACTCAATCCGGGGGACCATGTACAAGTTGTGAATTTATAGATGAAGTACCAACGCTTGGCGAATGGGGCTTAATCATACTTGCTCTGTTGATGAGTATTGTAGCGATTATAGGTATTAGAGCGAGAGAGATTCAAGAAGCAAAAGTATAATAAATACGAAGTTTTTCTACTAATAAAAATACCTGCTTTTAAGTACCAATCAGTACTCGAAAGCAGGTATTTCTTTCTATGTGCGTAGGGTTATAGGTTTAAACCTAAAAACCCCAGTAGTCGATATTTTTATCTCTTAAAATCTCATCGTTTATCTGCAATCCGGTTTCGTTATCTGCAAACATATCTTTCAATTTTTGTTTTTCTGGATCAGTAATATTTCCTTGAATGAAAATTACTTTTGCTGATATATCAGCGAAGTTGTCATGTATATCAATATCGCCAACGAAATTGAGTGTAATCTTTCCATATTCTCCTTCAAATAACTCTTTTGGTATTGATGTCAAGCTAAAATACTCTATAGTGCGTGGATATTCGGTATCATGTTGTACTTGGTTATCGTCTTTGTGAGTGACAAACCAGCCGATTTCAGGACGAATGGCAAAATTTCCCTGATTTTGGCGCGCTCCGACAAAGCCTGCCCAATATTCCATATCTTTACTGTCGATGATATTTCCGGCATTATCTTTCACTAAGTATTTAAAATCGACATTGACAATATCTTTTGGTAATTCTTTGAATATGTCTTCCACCATGATTCGCTGAACTTCTTGAATATTAGCTTTGTTTCCTCTTCTATCGTAAGGGTAAAAATTGAGTATCCATCCGTCGATATTTTTAGGCGAGCCATAGCTGTCTTGTGTGTGTATTTTGAACATATTCATCCAAAAAACCTTGTCTATAATGCCTTTTGATGCGTTCACAAATTCATTTAAAAGCGGCATCAGTTTGCTTACCCACCACTCTAAACCGTACTTCTTTAATTCATCTAATTTTTTGATAATTTTTTGCCAATCATCCTCGTTTCCTTCTATTGTTATCGCAGGAATCCCGCAGATAATATATACGACCAAGTATTCAAAATAAGATTTCATTGCATCCATTATTGTAATTTCACAGGCAATCGAACTGGTAGGTGTCGTAGTGCTGAAATCTGCCCGAAGCGCATCCAACAAATCCGCATCAATATACTCGGACATCTGTTCAATAAATTCCGCCGGGGCTTTTTCCCATGGACTATCAGGGTTTCCAAGAATGATTTCGTCGCTGACTACTTCTAATTTATGTCTTCCCAGATTAGGAAATACATCCCGCCTTGTGCCACTATTGAAATTTACGTGATTTGAGAATCCCTGACAAATAAGCAACCAAATCATATCAGGAGAAAGCACAAAGGGACGATGTTTTGCATATGCGCGGTGCATTGAATGTATAAAAGAGTGATTTCCTGTACAAGCCAAACTGTATTTAGATTGATAGGCTTTTTCAATTTTAGAAGAAAATACACTTAGGACATCTTGCATGTTTTTTTCTTCGAGAAGTTCTTTAGGCGGTTCAAGGTCTTCCAATTTGAAGGTAATGGAATTAAGGGTCTTGTTTGTTATTTGAATTAATTGTTCCATAGCGAAGTTTTTTAAATTTGTGATAACTCTTCCCTAAATCCGGAAGGATAAAGTGGTTAGAGAAGCTTAGTTAAAGTTGTTTTTATGCCGTCCACCGTACATCTAACGTTTTTTACCTCAAAAAAAGTTGCATATAAACATGTTTTCTTACATTTTACATGTATCGTACGGAATAATATTTGTACATAATTTGGCATTTAATCACAAGTTAACGAATCACGAATTATCACATGAGAAATTATATTGTAGATGCTTTTTTATCTGCCGGAATCTATGTGTATTCGGCGGCGGGACGTTCATATGGCAATCACATTCTGACTCGTGAGCAGGCAGATGAGTTATTTACGAGTTACAAGTCAAAATTTGCTGTAATAGACGACCTGCGGGTACATTACCGCGACGAGGGAGAAGGCGAGACGATTGTCTTATTGCATGGCTTTGGGGCATCGCTGCATACGTGGGAAAAATGGGCGAAAGATTTGGTCAAATCTTACCGTGTGATTCGTGTGGATATTCCGGGATTTGGCTTGTCGGATTCACCAAAACGCCACCACATTCACGTCGATTTTTTTGTGAATTGGCTAGAGCATTTTCTGAATGATTTAGGGGTGCACCAATGCCATTTAGCGGGTAATTCTTTCGGCGGTTGGATGAGTTGGGAATTTGCTTTACAATACCCGAATCGTGTCGATAAATTAATACTGATTAATGCGGCAGGTTACTTCACAAAAGATACGAATGTCCGCACTGTTAATTATGCCAATCGTGGATTATTCAAAAAATTATTGGCGAAAGGTGTACCGCGTTTTATTATAAAAAATATTGTTACGAAAGCCTTTGCAGATAAGAGTAAGGTCAATGATTTTATGATTAATCGCTATTACGGGCTTGCCAATCGCGAAGGGAATCTGGCTTCAATTATCAAATTTGCTTCACAGCCACCTATTGCTAATGTGCAGAATATCAAAGAAATAAAACACCCGACCCTCATCATGTGGGGCGCGAAAGATTCAGTGATACATTATGTAGATGCCTTCAAATTCAAACATGATATTGAAGATAGCCGCCTCATCATGTATGATGAGGCAGGACATGTACCGATGGCAGAACTACCGGAAGAAACGTTGCGTGATTTGAAGACTTTTCTGATAAATTGAACATCCAAATTCCAAAGATGGAAGTCTTGGAATTTGGATGTTGGAATTTTTAGCTTGCCATTGCATATTGACCAGCGGAAGTAGCTAATCTGGCTTCACATTCTTGTTCAGAAGGGTTGAGTAATTTGTCAAGTTCTCGCAATTGAATATCGGCGTACTTATTATCAATAATAACTTTAAAAATGCAAAATACATTACGGCTATTCATCAGTTTTTTAATTAATTTCAACTTGATGATATTTTGATTGCACTTATAAATAATATCAAAATTTTCTTGTCTGGAACTCTTGTCAAATTTTAATTTATCAAGTGCGTAAATGTCATAGCCTGATGATGTCATAAATATATCGACGGCTTCGGGAATTGCCTGTACATTTGTAAACATCCTGACTTCTAATTGTCTTATTTTGTTGTTAATTTCATACCTAAGTTGCCTTTGTAATTTCTCCTTTAGATTAGTCGATGCCATCCTGGATTCTAAATTAGTGGGTGCAGTAGTTAGCTGTCACCATGGGTGATAGTTAGTTGATAATTGCTCATGTAGTGCTGTATTTTTGTCGTAAAAGTAGAATATGGTGGAGAGTCGATTAAATTAAACGGGGGGATTATCGAAAAGTTTCAATAATTTATTTTTTTTATCACATTGTTAATTGTTGAATGAGTAAATGATGAGATGAGTAAATGAGTAAATGCTTGTCTGTCCAATTGTCTTACATTTACTCATTTTTTCATTTACTCATCTACTCATTTTACATACGCTCCGGCACTTCGATACCCAATAAATCCAAAGCAGAAGTCAGCACCCGCCCGACCACCTGCGTAAGCGTGAGTCGAAAGCCTTTTCCGGCTTCCGTTTCAGCACGTAAGATAGGAACATCGTGGAAAAATTTGTTATAACTCTTCGCCAATTCATAGGCATAATTGGCTATGAGCGAAGGGTCGTAATTTTTCGCGGCTTCGAGTATAGTGTCGGGGTATTTTCGGATAATCGTCAAGAGTTCTTTCTCCTGCGGCTGCGGTGTTTGGTATGCCGAAATATCAATATCCCAATCGCCTGCTTTTGCCAATACCGACTTGGTACGTACATACGAATATTGCACAAAAGGACCGGATTGCCCCTGAATATCAACCGATTCTTTTGGGTCAAACAACATCTTTTTGCGCGGCGTAACTCGTATCATATGAAACTTGAGAGCAGCCATCCCGATTCGTCGCCAAGCCTCCTCTTGACGCTCTCCCGTCAAGCCGCTTACATCGCCACGCTCCAATGATTCTTCACGCGCAATCGACACGACTTCCTGCATCAAATCATCGGCATCCACCACTGTACCTTCACGCGATTTCATCTTACCTGATGGCAACTCGACCATCCCATAAGAAAGATGATACAGCCCGTCTGCGTAGGATTCACCCAATCGTTTGAGCAATTCAAACAGCACATTAAAGTGATAATCCTGCTCATCGCCCACCACATAAATCGACTTGTCCATATGATAATCTTCATAACGCAACTGCGCCGTCCCTAGATCCTGCGTCAGATAGACCGAAGTACCATCACTACGCAATACGATTTTTTTATCCAACTTCGCATCCGTCAAATCCGTCCATACCGAGCCGTCCGATTCTTTATAGAAAACGCCTTTGTCCAAGCCCTTTTCTATCATATCTTTTCCCAATAAATAAGTCTCTGATTCGTAATATAATTTATCAAAACTTACACCGAGATTTTTGTACGTTTCATTGAATCCGGCATAGACCCAGCCATTCATGGTTGCCCACAGTTTGCGGGTTTCCGGGTCGTTGGCTTCCCATTTTCGGAGCATCTCACGCGCTTCTTGCAAGATTTGTGGTTCGCCATCGCAATCACCTGCCGCTTCGAGAGCAGCACGTTGTTCTTTTTCCTCATTATTATAAACGACATAATATTCGCCTACCAAGTGGTCGCCTTTTTTGCCGAGCGATTCGGGGGTGTTGCCTTCGCCATACTTTTGCCACGCCAACATACTCTTACAAATATGAACGCCTCTGTCATTGATAATTTGTACACGCTTGACCTCATAGCCCGCCGCATCAAATATCTGACTCATCGACCAACCCAACAAAATATTTCGAATATGCCCTAAGTGTAAAGGTTTATTCGTATTTGGTGAGGAGTATTCTACTACCGCCTTCTTGCCATTTGATGCGTGTTTGCCATAATCTTCCTGTGCGGCTACACTCAACAAGAATTTCGCCCAATATGCCTCACTAATCACCAGATTCAGAAAGCCTTTTATAACATTAAAACCCGCAATATCATCCACATTTTCTGTCAGATAATTGCCCAATTCCTCTGCCAATACAGGCGGTGCTTTTTTTGCTGCTCTTGTAAATGGAAATACCAAGACGGTGTAGTCACCTTCAAATTCCTTGCGCGTAGGTGTCACCTGTACCTCGCTTTCCTGTACCTCATGTTGGTACAATTCACTGACCGCCTTCGCGACGGCTTCCTTGATTGATTGTGTAATTTCCATATTGAATGTAGCACGGTGCTTCCAGCCCGTGTTTGTATGATTTAAATAAATGATTGAGATAACGTTTTGAGGGTATAAAAAATTCACATGCCGCAAATATACGAAAAGGTTTCATTTTTGTTTTTTGATAAAAATTATAAATAAAAATATTCATCAAAGACATTTAATTATTTTTTATTTATAATCTTGTGTATTACATTTGTCGCATCAAATGTGAAGATTTAACTCATTAAATTTCATCATAAATTAACCATTAAATTAATATGACACTACAAAATTTCACCGTACTGACACTCACAATTTGTTTATTCACAGTTAATATTTTTGCACAAAAAAATATTCAACCGCAAGTGAAAGAAGTAAAATCCGTAGAGCAGCCTCAATCAACGGTCATCATGTACACACAGCAAAAAGAAGTCAAACCACTTTATCTACAGGTGACAAAAGTTGAGGCAAAATCAACATCCAAAGCAGTTGTCCAACCTAAAATCGGCAGTATTTCCCGTCCTAATATTTACACCAATCTGGATACGAATATCAAAGAATGGGAGCAGAAAGTAGCAGCTATCAAAGCCGACCCTAACCACGACGAAAACACACTTATCAAACACAAGGCGACTTTGGAACGTCTGCAAGAAATCAAAGCACAACAACCCGAAGATTGAATCGCTTCTTAAAAAACCATCAAACAACAAAATTATAAACTCTATCGAAGTAAATGATGCAATTTCAAGGATTGCACCGCTTACTTCATTATACCAATTAACCATTTTTTCCATGAAGAAATATATCTTTTTACTCATTATAATTACCCTGATAACTCCTTCATTACTCTCTGCACAAGGAGCTACCTGTGCACAAATGGAGCCTTTTTGTACAGATACAGGAACATCATTTCCTGCAAGTACCAATACACAAGCTGAGTCCGGCAATCAGTACGGATGTCTTGCTAGCCAACCCAACCCTGCGTGGTATTACCTTGAAATAGCAGAACCGGGCTATCTGGAAATCACCATGACCAACTCGAATAATGTGGATGTTGACTTTATCATTTATGGTCCTTTTATAGATTTTCAGGCAGCACAGGAAAGGTGTGGTACTTTCCAAACACAGGAAACTACGTGTCCTTTTGATGGGGGCTGTCCGAACGGCGTCCCTTGCGATTTCTTCAATGGCTGTGTCAACGGTGATGGAGTAGATTGCAGCTATGACCCGCAAGCAGTAGAGGTAGCCGATATTCCCGATGCACAAACGGGAGAAGTGTATGTATTTTTGATTACTAATTTTTCCAGTCTGCCTACCGATATTTTTGTGAATAAAACCGGAGGTGAGGCAACGACTGATTGTTCCGTCCTTGTATGCAAACCGGTTAGTTTCCAACAAAATACGATTAATGGATTAGCGGCACTTCCCGATAGCATCAAGACTAGCGATGCACCACTTCAACTCATTGCCACACCCGGTAACATGCCTGAAGTTGACGGCTATATAACGCCTGCCTTTGGTATTGAAATTACTACGGATGCCGCCGCACCGCTCGAAAATTCTCTTGAAATTTATAATCAACCCAATGGCGCAGGTGACTTGCTCGCATACTGGGCACCTACCGACATGGGCGGTGCATATCTCGGTCAAATTCCCGATAATTCTGATTTTATTGCCTTTAGCGAATATGTTGACCCTACTTTGGACTACTCCTTTATTTGGTGCGATGCAGCCCAAACAGGTTCTTTCAAATACGAAGTCACTGATTACGCCCTCAACGATTCGCTTGATAATATACTTGCCGAAGGCGACCTCATTCATAATAACCAAGATTGCTTTACCGTCAATTTTGACGCGCCTACCGGAACAGCTATATTTACGGGAGATGGGATTACAGATACAGGTGCAGGACAGGCTATTTTTGACCCATCCAATCTCGCAGCCGGTACTTATACCATCAACTACATATGGAATGATAGCGACAACTGCGACGGCTCTGCAACGCAAACGATTGAAGTGAAATCAGACTCTACGGCAGTCAGTGTAAATCAACCTTTATACATAGATTTGATTGAGGTTTTTCCCAATCCATTCAATGATAAAATTACGGTGGATGTCTCCCGATTACCTGTACGTGCAGAGCGATTCGTATTATATGATGTAAACGGAAGAGCAATCAAAATATTTATTTTAAATAATTCATTATCAAGCCAATATAATGTAAATGAATTGAGTGCAGGTTTGTATTTTTATGAAATTTTAAATGAAAAAAATGAACTGATGGGAAGG
>CALHBW010000203.1 GCA_937930625.1 uncultured Saprospiraceae bacterium
GCGACAAATGACACCCAATAATTTGATTGTAAAGCATCTTGATAAAGGCGCGACCATCAAACGCACAGGCGTAGGTGAACTCTCCGAAGCTGCCCAATTTGCGACCCGCCTTCCCGCAGGACATCCCGAAGGTTTTATAGAAGCATTTGCCAATATTTACAAAAATTTCGCGCTTAGTTTATTAGAAATTAAAAACGGAAAACAACCAAACGCATTAATGAGCGATTACCCGACGATAGCGGATGGGGTGCGTGGGATGCGTTTTATTGATAAGGTGATAGAATCCGCTGAAAGCAACAATAAATGGACAGAATTTTAAATTAGTTCATAGTTGATAGTTCATGGTTCATAGTTCAGATAGAAATGAAGCTGCTATGTACTATGAACTTCCAACTATGAACTATGAACTGAATAAAATGAAAACAATCAAAGGACCCGCCATATTTTTAGCCCAATTTGTAGGTGATGATGCACCTTTCAATACGCTTGACGGCATGTGTAAATGGGCAAGTGATTTGGGCTACAAAGGCATCCAAATACCAACTTGGGAAAGCCGCCTCATTGACCTCGACAAAGCTGCCGAAAGCAAAACCTACTGCGACGAACTCAAAGGCAAAGTCAAGTCTTACAGGCTGGAAATCAGCGAATTGAGTACGCATTTACAAGGTCAATTGGTGGCTGTAAATCCGGCTTATGATGCGATGTTTGATGCCTTTGCGCCGGATAATTTGAAGGGAAACCCTGCCGGACGGACGGAGTGGGCAAAAGAGCAAGTCAGAAAAGCGATACAGGCATCGAATCATTTGGGCATCAAGGTACACGTTACTTTTTCGGGGGCATTGATGTGGCATACGATGTATCCTTGGCCTCAGCGTCCGTCGGGATTGGTGGAAGCAGGATTTAAGGAATTGGCGAATCGTTGGTTGCCTATTTTGGATTTTGCTAAGGATAATGGTGTGGATTTATGCTACGAAATTCATCCCGGAGAAGACCTGCACGATGGTATCACTTTTGAACGATTCCTCGAAGCTACGGGCAATCACAAAAGCGTCAACATTCTCTACGACCCTAGCCATTTCTTACTCCAACAATTGGATTATCTGCAATTTATTGATTTTTATCATGATTATATTAAAATGTTTCATGTAAAAGATGCAGAATTTAATCCTACGGGAAAAAGTGGCGTGTATGGCGGTTATCAGAATTGGGCGGAACGTCCGGGCAGGTTTCGTTCACTTGGTGATGGGCAGACGGATTTTAAAGGCATTTTCTCAAAACTAACGCAATACGGCTACGATGGTTGGGCAGTAATGGAATGGGAATGTTGCATCAAATCTGCCGAACAAGGCGCACGCGAAGGCGCACCGTTTATTCAAAGTTGTATCATTGAAGCCGCCGAAAAAGCCTTTGATGATTTTGCAAGTGGTGATAGTGACGAAGCATTGAATAGGAAAATATTAGGATTGTAGAATTCTGTGATTGTGAAAATATCGCATGTGAATACGTAGAGAAAATTCATGAATTTTCTCTACGTATTCATTACCTATAAATATTACAACAAACAGTCACACAATTTCTCATTTGACGCGAACGTAGCACGGTGCTTCCAGCCCGTGTAACGCGTATATTTTGCGTTCCGAACGCTGCACGGGCTGGAAGCACCGTGCTACGACAATACATTTTTACACATGAAAAATATACTTGTTTTAATAATTACTTGTTTTTATGCCTCAATGACTTTTGGACAAATCACCGACCCTGTAGCTACAGAAGTTTGGGAGCCTGTGCCGCGTGTGGTCAGTTCGCCGAGCGATAAATTTGTACCGAGTGATGCCATAGTTTTGTTTGATGGAAAAGATTTAAGTGCTTGGAAATCAGCGGATACTGACACCTTAGCATCGTGGACGACTGATGGCGACGCAATGACCGTGAAACCTCGCACGGGTAGTATCGAGACTAAGCAGAGTTTTGGTAGTATTCAACTGCACATCGAATGGCGCGCGCCTGAAAAGGTCTTAAAAGAAGGTCAATTGAGAGGCAATAGTGGCGTTTTTCTGCAAAAAAGATACGAAGTGCAGGTGTTGGATAGTTATAATAATACTACCT
Organism: uncultured Saprospiraceae bacterium; assembly: GCA_937930625.1. Classification (GTDB taxonomy): domain Bacteria; phylum Bacteroidota; class Bacteroidia; order Chitinophagales; family Saprospiraceae; genus JAHDEO01. The sequence goes on from CALHBW010000203.1 coordinate 2,107, forward strand.
ATCCGAATGGTCAGGCGGGGGCGATTTATAAGCAATATATTCCATTGGTCAATGCCTGTCGTGCGCCCGGCGAATGGCAGTCGTATGACATCGTTTTTATGGCACCTGAATTTAATGCGGATGGTATCTTGGTGCGTCCGGGCTATCTGACGGTGTTTCATAATGGCGTCCTGATTCAAAATCATGTAGAGGTGCGCGGTACGACTGAATATATTGGTTTGCCGAAAAATATTGCACATGGAGACGCACCGATTATGCTGCAAGACCACGGAGATTTGGTGAGTTATCGGAATATTTGGGTGCGGGAATTGTAAATTTTGAATAAAACCGACATGTTTAGAATCAATGTCTTCGCCAAATTGAGAATTGAGAATGTATAATTGATAACTAATTTAATTTTATAATTTGTAATTATTTAATTTTAAGTTTTTTATGAAATAAAAAATAAATTAATTATCAATTTTCAATTTGGCGAACATA
>CALHBW010000204.1 GCA_937930625.1 uncultured Saprospiraceae bacterium
GCACCACACTCAAAAAGCCGAATTAAAATACCGTTTAATTGGCAGCATTGAACGTTATCATCTCCTCGAAATAGAACTCCTCACCGGACGCCATCACCAAATTCGCGCCCAACTCGCTGCCATCAATTGCCCCGTCAAAGGCGATGTCAAATATGGTTTCAGACGCGGCAATCGTGACCGTTCGATTCATCTGCACGCTGTAGAATTGGCCTTCGCACACCCACATACGCAGGAGCTAATGACCTTCAACGCCCCACCGCCGGAGGATAATGTTTGGAAAGCGTTTGGAGACGAGAGAGATGAGAGGTGAGACGAGAGAGATGAGAGAGGTGAGATTGTAAGAACGTGATTGTCTGCTCAAATGATTCATCAAACGTCCGCGAGAATATTATATCCCATTTCTCGTTCATTATTGCCTGTATTTTTTAAAGAAGTCTTCATAGGATATTCTTTCGTCTGTTTCAGATTGTAACAGTAACCTGTCAATTTCCTCAATAGACATATCCGAACCATCAGGAATAGTGTCCCCTTGTATATTTTCAAGATAATCACGCATTTTTCCCAATACACTCTTATCCTCGATTTGGACAATTGACTTAATCAAATCATATTTAATTTCCAATGCTGTCATAATTCTCAATTTTAAACAAATATACCTCAATTTACACACAGAAACAAGTCCATTTTGAACTTGCGCTTGCACCTAAAAACCCCCTTTCGCCCGTTTCACAACTTCATCCACCACTTGCTTTGGCGCGGCGGTATAATGCGAAAATTCCATACTCGCGCTCGCACGTCCGGCGGAAAGGGTACGAAGGTCATTGACGTAGCCGAATAGTCCGGCAAGCGGTGCTTCGGCGTTGATAGCCATGCCGTTGGCGCGGGTATCTTGTCCTTTGGGTACGCCGCGTCTGCGATTGAGATCGCTCATAATATTGCCGGCATAATCTTCGGGTGTGGTGATTTTGAGCTGCATGAGGGGTTCGAGGAGGATGGGATTTGCCTTACGTGAGGCGTTCAAAAACCCCTTACGTGCGGCTACGCTGTACGCTGTATCTGCGCTATCGGGCGAGGTGGTTGTGCCATCTATTAGTCTGATTTTCAGGCTTTCCAACGGATAATTCGCGAGTACGCCGTAGCTCATCATCTCGTTGAAAGCACTGCGAATTGACTGCACCACGGTGTCAGACATAATATGCGTCGGTATATCTACTTCAAATTGCAGGCGCGATTTTCCTGTCTTAAATTCATCCGATTCCAAAAAATCTGCATCTGCCGGACCGAGTTCAAATTCCAATTCAGCCGCAAGATTGGAGCCGTTTGGTTGCTTGACCAAAAGCTCCCGATGTCGTATGGTTTCCGTCAGACGTTCTTTATACGTCACCTGTGGTGCGCCTTGATTGACATCTACTTTATAATCGTTTTTTAATTTATTTAAAATAATTTCCAAATGTAATTCGCCCATACCGCGTACTATCGTCTGCCCTGTTTCTTCATTTTCAAATACCTGAAAAGTCGGGTCTTCTTCCATAATAAAACCCAATGCTTCTTCGATATTATCAAGGTCGCTTTGTGCTTTCGCCTCAATAGCGACACCAACCACCGGTTCGGGGAAAACGATGCTTTCCAAGATAATCGGATGCTTTTGGTCGGCGAGGGTATCGCCTGTATTCAAGTTGCGCGTACCGACCACCGCTACGATGTCTCCGGCGGTGACTTCCTTGACAGGGTGTTGTTTGTCGGCGTGCATTTGAAATAGTTGCCCTACACGCTCGCGCTTGCCTGTACGCGTATTGAGAAAGGTCGAATTTTCTGCCAATCGCCCCGAATATACACGTATGAAAACCAGTTTATTATGTTTATTTCTAACGACTTTAAATGCCAATGCCGCAAAAGGTTCGTCGGGGTCGGGCGGTCTTGTTTCGACCTTTTTTGTGTGCGTATGAATACCGGAAATCGGAGGCACATCTTCCGGCGAAGGCAGGTAGCGACACACCGCATCCAAGACCAATTGAACGCCTTTATTTTTGTATGCCGAACCGCAAAACATGGGAATGATTTTCAACTCCCGCGTAGCCTTGCAAATCGCTTTGTGTATATCATCTTCCGTAATCGAATCAGGATTTTCAAAATAGCGTTCCATGAGTTCCTCGTCGAGTTCGGCAACGGCTTCGAGGAGTTTTTCGCGGTACTCATTCGCTTCGTCTTGCACCTCTGCGGGAATGTCAATGGTTTCGTAAGTAGCGCCATCTTCTTCATCCCATTTGTAGCCCTTCATCGTTATCAAATCAACGATACCTTTAAAGTCTTCTTCCTCCCCAATCGGAATTTGCAAGGGAATGGGCGTAGCTCCAAGTTGCTCTTCTACCTGTCGTACAACTTCCAGAAAATCAGCCCCTTGTCTATCCATTTTATTTACAAAACCAATACGCGGTACATGGTATCTATCCGCTTGTCGCCATACCGTTTCGGACTGCGGCTCTACCCCACCCCGCGCACAAAACAAAGCAATCATTCCATCCAATACCCTCAATGAACGCTCCACTTCGACGGTAAAATCTACATGTCCGGGCGTATCAATAATATTGAAATCATAGTCTGTATCGTCCAGTTTCCATTCGGTGCGCGTAGCGGCGGCAGTGATGGTGATACCGCGTTCTTTTTCCTCTGTGAGGTGGTCCATCGTAGCCGCACCATCATGCACTTCGCCCATGCGGTGTGTGCGCCCTGTGTAGTATAGGATGCGCTCCGTCGTGGTCGTTTTACCGGCATCAATGTGTGCAGCAATGCCGATATTGCGCGTGTATTTTAGTTCGTTCTTTTTCATATTCAATGAGTGAATGAGTGAATTTTGAATGAATGAATGAGTGAATGAGTGAGTGAATGAGTGAATTTTGAATGTGTGAATAACAATGCTATAATGATGAAATGCTATAATGCGACAATGTTCACTTTATTAACGCATTATACATTGATACATTATAAAACATTCACTCATTCAAAATTCGCTCATTCACTCATTCAAAATTTACTCATTATAACGAGAAAGGTAGTATTTTTTTGTGAAAAATTTAAATGTAAATGCAACCCTTCTACATTCAACTTGTATTTGAAGGAAAACAATTTAATTAATTTCAGATTTTTGAATTTTTGAATTTAAATAATGTTTGCGGTTTTTATTTTTTTACAAAAAAAATAATAAAACATTTGTATGAATTATAATTTCTAATTTATCCAAAATAAAAAAACACGTTGAAATCATTCACACATTGAAAATTCACTCATTCACTCATTGAAAATTCACTCATTAAGTATGAAAAAAACTATCGTTCTATTTATCGTTTTAATCGTTGCGTCAATATCTGTTTCCACTGTCGAAGCACAATCAAAACGCAATTATGTACTCGAAACCCGCAATATCAGCGGTTTTGACGAATTGGATATTAATGGCGGATTTACCGTGCATTTAATGGCTTGCGAAGACCCTTTCCTTGAAATCGAAGCCCACAAAAATGACGTAGAAAATGTAAAGGTAAAAGTCAGCAACGGACGCCTATACATCAGTCAGAGAAATAAAGTGAAAAAGATAAAACCAATTACCTTACACATCGGTATTCAACAATTGGATAAAATAATTTTGCAGGGAGGCATCAATCTTTCTTCCGATATTCCTCTGAAATCCGAGACTTTGGATATAGATGTGGCTGGCGGTATCAATATTGATATAGAAGTGAATACCGACTACCTAAATGTAGAAGCCGAAGGCGGTGTCAATCTCGCCATTTGTGGTATAACAGAGAAAGCAGATGTAGAACTGATTGGCGCAGGAAATCTAAATGCTTTTTGCCTTGCAGTCGATGAAATGGATTTGGATATCGAAGGCGCAGGAAAAGCTAATGTCAACGTAATCAACAACTTAGAAATTTCAGCAGAAGGTGTGGCTACTGTGAGGTATAAAGGGAATCCGGAGGTGGAGAAGGACGTGGAGGGTATCGTTTCGGTGAGAAGAGTGGACGATTAGTAACAAGTGCCGAGTAGCGAGTGCCGAGAAAATACAACTCGTTACTCGCTACCCGTTACTCCTTATACTGTAACTCCCTCATTCATCAATTCCTCAATCTCCTCCACTTCCACCGGAATATTCTCCATCAAATTAACCGGACCATTCTCCGTAATCAAAATATCATCCTCAATACGAATGCCCAAATTCTCATCAGGAATATAAATACCCGGCTCACAAGTAAAGACCATACCCACTTGAAAATCAGCATATCGTTCCATAATATCATGCACATCTAAGCCTAAATGATGCGACGTACCGTGCATAAAATATTTTTTGTAAAGCGGCTCGTCCGGGTCTTGTTTTTCGACTTCGTGTTTGTCGAGCAAGCCGAGTTTGATGAGTTCGTGTTCCATCACTTT
>CALHBW010000205.1 GCA_937930625.1 uncultured Saprospiraceae bacterium
AGCTTCGCGTATTGCACCCACACGCCCGTCCATCATATCCGACGGTGCGATAATATCGAATCCCGCCTGTGCTTGTGCCACCGACATTTTCGCTAAAATGGGCAAGGTTTCATCATTCAAAATACGCCCATTTTCCACCAAACCATCATGTCCGTCCGAACTATAGGGATCCATTGCCACATCGCTAATGAGTGTACTTTCCGGGAATTTTTCTTTAAAAATACGCGCCGCTTCTAAGTAAAAATTATCGTCAGCATAACTATATGTCGCGGTTTTATCCTTCAATTCTTCGGGGACAGCGGGGAATACCACAAAATTTCGCAAACCCAATTCCATACATTCCTCCACTTCCGGTAGCAACTTATCCAATGACCAACGAAAATTTCCCGGCAAAGACTTAATCTCATCTTTCACGCCCTTTCCATCCACCAAAAAAAGCGGATAAATCAGGTTATCTGTCGTCATATGTGTCTCGCGTACCATGCCGCGTATGGCAGGGGTGCGTCTATTTCGTCTTGGTCTTATCATAATGCTTTAATGATGTATGTCATTCAAAAAATAATCTGAACATTTGTGGGCGGACTCTCCTTTAGGAGTAGGAGGTGCGTGTGGGCAGATAAGTAAATCTATCACTTTTTCTTCTTTTTCCGTTTGCCGTCCACCGTTCGCCGTCCACCATCTACCGTCTGCCGTCCACCGTCGGCTTGCCGCTTCGGAACGGGGTCATGTCCATGCCCTGCCCACGGATGGCAGCGCCCAATACGTTTCAAGCCCAACCAAACTCCACGAATCACGCCCCATTCTTCAATTGCCTCTACCATATAGTGCGAACAAGTCGGCTGATAACGACAATTTTGCCCCAAATGTGGTGAGATGACCGCTTGATAAAAGCGAATCGGTGCAATGAATATTTTTTTAATTAGACTCATTCTATGCAAAGGTAATGAATTTCAATGAGTGAATGAATGAATTTTTGAATGAGTAAATGTTTTTAATGCGTCAATGCTGTAATGCTACAATGCGATAATGAAGGGAAACATTGTAGCATTATCGCATTGACGCATTGTAGCATTAGGAACATTCACTCATTCGCTCATTCAAAATTCACTCATTAATCGTGTGCAAATAATACATTCCCATACTTCCTATAATTGGCAAACTTCCAATCACCAACCAAGTCACTGTATAATCATAATTCTCTATTAACCAAGAAGTTATTAATGGAGAAACAATCAAGGCAGCTGACCACGAAATCCCAAAGAAGCCCATGTAAGCCCCACGATTTTCGGGTGTAGCTTTATTGAGTGCATAAGTAGCTGAGAATGGAAAACTAATAATTTCGCCGATAGTCAACAATACCATACACGCCACTGCTATTCCTGCGAAATGTGTAGTCGGTATAATGAGGTAAGACAAGCCAATCAGAGCAGTACCAAGTATAATCGTTGGTAATTTTTTATACCCTTTTTGCTCATAAGCAAACACAAAAGGCATTTCTATTACTGCAATCACAAAGCCATTAATTCCCAATAGAATCCCTATCCAATTTTCTTGTATCGACAAGGTTTCTTTAAAGTAAATTGGTAATGCCATCATAAACTGTACAAAGGCAATTGCCATACACATATTGGACAGTACAAACAAGATAAAATAAGGGTCGCGATAAGGTGATTTAACAGCGAGTGTTGGCGTATCAAGGATTGGCGTGTCAAGTATGTCTGCTTTATTTTGTGCAATTTTCCTATCATTCGGCAGAAAATAGCGAAACACAAACGCTGCCCCAATACAAGTCAACCCATCCAATACAAACAACCAATCATACCCAAATGCCACCGCAACAATACCCCCAACCGCCGGACCAGCCGAAAAACCCAAATTAATCGCTAATCGCACCAAACTCATAGAGCGTGTGCGGTTTTCTTCCTTACTATAAAAACCAATTGCCGCCTGATTTGCCGGACGAAAAGCATCTGCAATCGCATTTACAATAAAAATCGTCGCACACCAAGCCCAAAAACCATCCACAAAAGGCATCATCAAAAAACCGATACCTGACAGCAATAATGACCAAAACTGCACACCATAATGTCCGCTCGCATCCGTAATTCGACCACCGATATACGTCCCCAAGACCGATCCCAGACCAATAAAGCTCATAATATAGCCCGTCTGTACAATCGAAAAGCCCTCTTGCTGCGTCAAGAAAACCCCCAAAAACGGAATCACCATCGTTCCGCTACGATTGATAAGCATGACTATCGAAAGTAGCCATACATTGCGCGATAAGCCGCCGAAAGATGATTTGTATAGTTGGAAAAAGTGCTGCATAGTACGTTCAAAACGCCTGTCATTTGAGAATAGTTCTTATCGTTAATCAACTTAAACTTATTTTATTTTTATTTGAAAAATCTGTAACATTGCACCCTCAAAACTGTTACTATATTTATGTTTCAAATAAAAAATAATACAGCCGTTCTGCTCGCGGCTGCAATGCTAATTTTGGCAGGATGCGGCGTTTCTAATACACAACAAGAATCGCCCGTCTCTCCACCTGAAATTACCACTGAAATACCCTCTAAAACTGTTAATAATGACATTCAAACGTATGAAAAATTCGACGAATTTGAACATCATTTACATCTAAAAGACGACAAAACATACGTCATCAATTTCTGGGCAACGTGGTGCAAACCATGTGTAAAAGAACTCCCGTATTTCGAGCAAATTCAAGCGGAATACAAAGACAAAAACGTAGAAGTTGTCTTAGTTTCCTTGGATGATATTCGCAAATTGGAAAGTAAAGTCATTCCCTTTGTTGAGAAAAATAAGCTGCAATCTTCGCTCATTTTATTGGACGATGCAGACTATAATTCATGGATAGATAAAGTCAGTCCCGAATGGAGTGGTGCAATTCCAGTTACCCTTTTTTACAATAAAAATAAACGCGAATTTTACGAACAAGAATTTGATTATCAACAACTTGAAAATATAGTAAAATCATTTTTGTAAATACGTACTGACGTGTGTATGTGCTGATGTATTTCACACTCACATCAGCACATCAGCACATCAGCACATCAACACGTAAATTATGAAAGCAATCAATTATGTTTTGATGACATTACTCGTCATCGGATTAGTAGCTTGCAAAAGCACTAACACGACCACCCAAACCGAAAAAACAAGCGAAAAAACCGAAGCCAAAACAGTAGCAAACACCAACACCGCACCAAAACCACAAAAAAGAGGCTATAATATTGGCGATGTCGTCGCGGATTTTTCCTTGAAAAATATCGACGGCAACATGGTATCACTCTCTGATTATGAGGATGATAAAGGCGTCATTTTGATTTTTACTTGCAATCACTGCCCATACGCAGTCATGTACGAAGACCGCATCAATGACTTGCACAATACTTTTGCTGCAAAAGGTTATCCTGTGCTCGCTATCAATCCGAATGACCCTGAAGTAAAACCGGAAGACAGTATGCCCAATATGAAAAAACGCGCTGCAGAGAAAGGCTTCAAATTCCCTTATTTATTTGATGAAGGTCAAAAACTTTATCCCGTATTTGGCGCAACACGTACACCTGAAGTTTACTTGTTGAAAAATCAAGGTGGCAAAATGGTCGTTGCCTATTCCGGTGCTATCGACGACAATCATAAAGATGCCGCTTCCGTAAATGTGAAATACGTAGAAGACGCAATAGAGGCTGTCACAAATGGTAAAGACCCCGACCCGAATTTCACTAAGGCAGTTGGTTGTTCTATTAAGACAAAAAAGAGCTAATTAGTTCATAGTTGATAGTTCATAGTTCATAGTTTTTTCGATAATAGAAAATCGTAATTTGAGAACGATGTTTGCGCCTCTTCTATGAACTATGAACTATCAACTTTCAACTGATTTTCAGTAGGAAAATTGCCAAAAAAATCGTATCTTCGCGGTC
>CALHBW010000206.1 GCA_937930625.1 uncultured Saprospiraceae bacterium
AAGGTGATGGATGAGAAGGATTTACTGATTGAAGGCGATTTTATTCCTGTGAATAAATTGAAAAATACCATTACGGCGGCTTGTCGGATTCATCATTTTGAATGGGCGGAAAAAGCGATTGAGAAGTACCATGATTTTATCCGAAAATCAGTGCGAGAGAGTGTGTATCATTTCAATTTGGGTGTTATTTCCTTTTATAAAAATGATTACAAACAAGCAATACATCATTTTGTGCGTGTAGAAAATGTCAACTTGAATTATGACATTGACAGTCGCATGATGATGATGAAATCGCACTATGAAATCGACAAAGAATACGACGAGCGCACCCTGCAAATTTTCCGTTCTACCGAGCGTTTTTTTAATGCCAATCAGTCATTGAGTAGCATTGATAAGAGGGCGTATAAAAACTTTATTCGTACCCTCATCAATGTGTATCGCATCCGTCATCGAGCCACCAAAATGACTTTGGAAAGCATCAAAGAAAAATTGAATCGACAGGAAGTGAATAGTGATAAAAAGTGGTTGGAGGAGAAGATAGCCGGATTGAATATTTAACAGAGGAAGACACCTCCGCACAAGCGCGAAGATGCTTCCATAGCCATCTATCTATAAATCTTTAATTTCCGTCACAATCCTCAATAGTTCCTGAAAACTCTGTTCCAATCGGCACCTCAAATCCACTATTGAGGATAATCGTTTCTGCTGCCTTAAATTCTACATTTCCATTGACTGTTCCATCCGAATTGATGGCTGTACTTGCTTGATAAGTTCCGGTATAAATCATATCGTTTGGAGTAAGTAATGTAGGACATGGACTTACCTCACAGTCTATCGGATTGCCGTTGGCATCGTGGATTGGTAGATATTGCCCTTCTATTTCGATAGATATAGTTTGGGCATTCTCAGCTGCATCAGTGACAGTAACCGTATAAGTTCCGGGCGTAAGACCTTGAATTTCAGCAGTATTCGCTCCCGTATTCCAAGAGTAGGTGTAAGCATCTATTCCACCAATGACATTTACCCGAGCCGAGCCTGCCATGAAACACTGTGCGTGGGTGGCAGTGACGCTGAGTTGAAATGTACCTTGTAGTGCTTCTTCGGTAATATAACTACTAAGTAAACTACCACTACCAATATTGTATAGCTCTTCTTCGATATTGAGCATACCACCTCGCCGGGTATCAACCGTAATAGGTCCGTTAGGCAAGTCGTCCAATACTACAATTGCCTCTAGAATACCTATCTGTCCACTTATAGTGTGATTCTCTTTGTCGGTATAAGTAATTGCGGTGCTGAAGGTATTGGTAGTTGAATCAAATCGCTCAAAGTAACTTTCACCGGATAGGGGTGAATCAGAAAAGTCCATAAAGGCATCATATACTTTCAATTGATTAAAATGAACATCAAATACCCAACCGTGGGCTTCCGGTATCGTATCCTGACTATTGAGGTAAACAGCATACTGCAACCGCCTGAGCGTATCTGAGTTGATAGTATCATTAATCATGTTCAATAACTCTAACCCATAACTGGCAGTACTTTGACGATAGTTTAGTGGCTTAAAATCGTGTGTTTTGCCATAATTAATCACATTCGCCTGCAAATCCAGATTATCTACCACACCGCTACCGTCAGCGTCTTGATGCTTACCATTGATACCCATTATGGATTGCTGCCATTCTTTGCTGTATTGTCCTGCAAAATCAGTGCTTATTACACTACGTGGTGTTCCCGTATTTCCATATGCCAAACCCCAAAAGAGTACATCATCCATATTAACAATACCATCAAAATTGAGGTCTCCGGGAAACACCAAATCGCATGAGCCTAAATCTTCCAGACAAAAATCTTCCCAGTCTGCATCAAAATTATTCCCATCGCTGATATAAGTATTGATACCGAATTGTAATTGGTCGCAAAGATTAGTCATATCTGACGGATAACAACCCGTCAAATCATTTGATTGAATACCGAGATAAATCAAATTGTGCAAATCGCCAAGTCCGGGCGGCAATTCGCCTGTAAGTTGGTTGTAGCCGAGTCCTAAATGAGTCAGTGTACTTATTTGTGTCAATTCAAGCGGAATATTGCCTGTTAATTGATTATTGAACAGCCACAATTGACGCAAGCTGTACATTCCATTCCATTCGGGTGGAATATTACCCGTAATTTGATTATCATATAAATACAACCGACTTATACTTTTCAAAGTATCTAATTCGGGTGGTAGCGTTCCAACTAATTGATTTTCAGACAAGTCAATCTGTCTGACACAACCATTTTCATTGAGCGTAATGCCGTACCATGTGTTCATTGGTTGTTGAAGATTCCATATTGTGTCCCAATTTGCACCATTCGTAGAATTATATAGTGCGACCAGTGCCAATGAATCGCTTTGTCGGCACATTTCAGGCGTACACAAGCCCGCGTCGTTGGCACAGAAAGCGTTCCATGAGGCATCAAAATTATTTCCTGTGTCAATATTTTCCGCAGATAAAGAATCATTATTACAGAGGTTTCGCAAATTCGCAGCAAAACAACCATCCAATTGATTATTTTTTACACTCAAATGAATGAGCTTGTCCAGATTGCCCAATTCGGCAGGAAAGCTGCCTGTGAGTTGATTGCTACCTATTCCCAAGTGAGTCAGGCTTGGCAAATTACCGAGTTCGGGTGGTATATTTCCTGTTAAAAAATTACTAAAAAGCCAGAGGTGTTGCAAGCTATACAAGCTAGTCAATTCAGTAGGAATACTACCCGTTAGCGCATTATTACTCAAATATAATCTCTCCAAACTACTCAAATCACCAAGCTCAATAGGAATATTACCTGTCAAATTATTATTCCGTAAATCAACAATACTTACACAAGCATTTGCATTGAGTGTGATGCCATGCCATGCGGTCATCGGGGCGTTGAGATTCCATGAAGTCGTCCAGTTTTCGCCGTCCGTTGCATCATACAAAGTCACGAGGTTTAGCGAATCATTTTGCCGACAATTTGTAGGCAGACAAAAGCCCTCCCCATCGTTACAAAAATTTTCCCAAGTCTTATCAAAATTATTTCCTGTACTGATATTTTGTGTGATTAATTGGTTACATAAACTTGCAAGAGAAAGGTCAAAACAGCCGGTCAGACTATTATTTTGCAAACCCAAATGAATCAAATTCGGTAAATATCCCAATTCCGGTGGAATACCTCCTGTAAGTTGATTGCTCCCCAAACCGAGGCGTGTCAAGCTACCTAAGTTGCCGATTTCGGATGGTATTTCTCCTGTTAATTGATTAGAAAACAACCATAATTGATTCAGATTGAGTAGGTTGCCAAGTTCCGTAGGTATCGCGCCTGTGAGTTGATTACTTTGCAAATACAAGCGTTGAAGGCTTGCCAATCTGCCAATTTCGGGTGGTATTGTCCCATTCAATTCATTATCGTGAAGGTCAATTTGCGTGACACAGCCGTATTCATTGAGGGTGATGCCGTACCAAGTCGTCATAGGGTCGTCAAGAAGCCATTTGTTTGTCCAGTCTGTACCATTAGTGGTATTGTATAGGGTTACAAGGGCAAGCGAATCTGTCTGTTGGCAACTGTACAGGTCACATCCTCCTGTACCGTTATAGCAGAAATCTGACCATAAGGCAAGAAAATTATTACCTGTATTAATGTTATCCTCTGTTATTGAGTCGCATAAACTGTATAAATTTTCATCAAAACAGCCGTATAAATCATTGTTTTTGATAGAAAAATGAATGAGATTAATCAAATTTCCGATTTCCGACGGAATCGTTCCGGTGAGTTGGTTGCTGCCCAATCCCAAGTGCGTAAGATTGGTTAGGTTGCCGAGTTCGGGCGGTATATTTCCGCTTAATTGATTGTTAAAAAGCCAGAGGTGTTGAAGATGATTCAGATTGGCAAATTCCGGCGGTAGCTCTCCTGTCAAATTATTGTTGAACAAATCAAGGCGTTGAACACAACCCTCGGCATTGAGCGTAACACCGTGCCAAGTGTCCATTGGTTGTTGAAGATTCCATATTGTGTCCCAATTTTGTCCATTGGTTTTATTAAAAATTGTCACCAAATTCAACGAATCACTTAGACGACATTCAGGTGCTAAACCTACCTGAATCAGCGCATTATATAGGTTAAGTCTGCCATTACTCACACATTTTCCGTCCAATACTGCCAGTGAATCAACGGACTTAATCAAAGCATCTTTGATGTCGGTGTAAGGGAGATGGGCTTGGGTTTCCCACAATAACGCACAGGCACCTGCTACGTGTGGGGCAGCCATTGATGTGCCGCTATAATTAGTATAGCCATCGAAGGGAATACAACTGCGAATAGCAGAACCCGGTGCAGCTAAATCCACGCTTGTTGCGCCAATATTAGAGAAATTAGAAAGGTGGTCATTGCGGTTGGTAGAGGTTACAGAGACTATGTTTGGGAGGTCATAAGACGAGGGGTAAAAGGGATATATATCATTATTGTTGCCGTATTGGTTGCCGGCTGCAGCCACGAATATATGACCATTATTTTTCGCATTTTCAATGGCAGCATAAAGTGTTTGGGAATAGCCGCCGCCGCCCCAACTATTATTGCTAATCGGTATATTCATCTGCACCGCATAATCCAATGCCTGCGCTGCATCTGCACTTGTACCGATACCATTATCGCTAAAAAATTTGAGCGCAACGAGTTGTACATTCCAAGTGACTCCGGCGATGCCGGTGGCATTATTGCCGCGTGCGCCTACAATGCCTGCTACGTGCGTACCATGCGAGTATCCATCGTAAGGATTATTATCATTATTTCTAAAATCCCAACCAATGAAATCGTCGATGAAATCATTTCCATCGTCATCAATACCATTAATATCGTCGGGGTCAAATACCCAAGTTGTGCCATTCCATTCGAGTACGCGCCCGTCGCCGTCGGCATCTTCGCCGAGGTTTTGCCAAATGTTTTCGGCGAGGTCTTCGTGCGTCCAATCAATACCCGTGTCGATAATAGCCACCGCCACCGAGGGGCTTTCGGTAGCGATGTCCCAAGCTTCGAGTGCATCAATATCAGCATCTGGGGTTCCGTAGTTTTGTCCGATATTGTGTAATGCCCATTGAGTAGGAAAGACGAGGTCGTCGGGGTTGGTGTTCGTTGGCGTTTCCTCCAGAGTGATAATGTAATTGGGTTCGATAAATTCAATATCCGGGTGGTTTTTGTATTGGTTAATGAGGTGATTGATATCCGACTTGGTACGTGCCTGCGGCACTTCCCATAGTTCGACACCCAAACGCGAAAAGCTGCGTTTGACACTGCCCGAAAGTTGGTTTTTTAGGTTGGTTTTTTGCGTAATAGTGCGGTCGGGTTTCATTTTAATGAGCAATTCGCCCGGCACATAATCTGCTGATTGACCGTACGATAGCGTACAAATACAGCAAAGTAACGTAATGATTGTGTTTGTGAATGTGCGTCTCATTTTTTTATTTTTTTGTAAAAATCTAATTCAAATGCAGCGTAGGAACGATAAAAAGTAATATGTGAAGGAAATGCCCCACACCCGTCGGTGTATGGTGGGACATTCCTCGTTGATGTGTGCTTTCGCACACTCGTGGCTGAGATACCACATCACAAACCACTTCCTTGTTCGCCGACTTTCCGGCTCACACACTGTCTATTTTTTGAAGTTTAAGTTTAAGTCGAAGTTTAAATTGACTTTTGAGTTATTGTTAACTTTTGATGTAAAAATACCAAATGTGTATTTTATATTTTTTCTGAATTATTCAATCAAATAAAATTTTTTCATTGATTTATTTTATAATTAATATTGATAATCAATTAGTTAATTCATTTTAAATAAAAATAATTCAAAACATAATACAGATATTCTTATCCGTTACTTCTCAATAACAGACAAGAATGTCTGTGTTACGTTGCTACTGAATGACAGTAAAATGTTTGGCGGTTTGTTTACCGTCTATCATTAAATTGAAGTAGTAAATACCTGTATTCAGATTATCCAATTCAATTTGATACTGATGTATATCCGCCTGACTTTGAATCTGACCGGATTGTACCACTTTACCTAATGTATTGTAAATCAGATAATTTAGATTATCATTATTTTTTATTTGAATATCAATATTAATAAATTGACGGGCAGGATTTGGGTAGAGATTGACGAGCGTATCATCTGTTTCAATCGAATTATCCGACATATCCAAGCGGCAATTGCAGCAGCCTGTCATACTGTTACAGAAACTACTCCACGAAGCAGCGAAGTTATTACCGCTACTCACACGCGAGTCTGTACCCGCCGCGCAAATATTCGCTAAATTAGTATCATAACAACCTGATAAATTATTATTTTTAAGTGCCAAAAACCCTAAATTGGTCAAATTGCCATAGGATACGGGGATGCTACCCGTAAATTGATTGCCACCAATACCGAGATGGGTAAGTTGCGCTAAGTTGCCGATTGTAGAAGGTAGTGTGCCACTTAATTGATTGGAAAACAGCCATATTTGACGCAATTCACTCAAATTACCAATCGTAGTGGGAATACTGCCAGACAGATTATTTGTATGTAGATTAAGTCTTTCGAGACTTGCCAAATCACCAATTGAAATAGGAATTATTCCTGTCAGATTATTTTGTGGCAGGTTAAGTTCGGTCACACAAGCATTGGCGTTGAGTGTGACACCATACCAAGCATCTATCGGTTGGGAAATATCCCATTGTGTAGCCCAGCCCAGCCCATTGGTGGCGTCGTATAAATCAATGAGTATGAGCGAATCAAGGTATCGACAGGTCTGTGGAGGAGTACCCGCGCAACTGCCTGCTGTGGAGGTACAAAAGTCACTCCACAAGGCATCAAAATTGTTGCCTGAATTGATATTAGAGTTGCCCGCAGCATCGCAAATATTAAGGAGATTTTCGTCAAAGCATCCTGAAAGCTGGTTTTGGGGTACAGTGAAGAGGATTAAATTGGTCAGATTGCCATAAGATGCAGGTATAGCTCCTTCTAATTGGTTCTTTCCTGCCCCTAAATGCGTGAGATGCGTCAAGCTAGCGATTTCTTCCGGTAGCGGTCCGCTCAATTCATTATTGAACACCCATATTTGACGTAATTCAACGGCATTGCCAATAGCAGCAGGTATGCCTCCCATCAGGCGATTGGAGTGTACATTGAAGCGCACCATACTAGTCAAATTACCTATTGCCGGAGGAAGGACACCAAAAAGATTATTTTGAGCGAGGTTTACCTCAGCGACACAGCCATCAGCATTGAGCGTAATACCGTACCAAGTATCCATTGGTTGAGCAAGATTCCATGTTGTTGTCCATGTCGGTCCGTTGGTAGATTGAAATAGGGTCAGTAATGCCAATGAATCTGTGTAGCGGCAGGTCGGAGCAGGTGGTGGTGTACAAGCCCCCGCTTCGGTTGCACAGAAATTGGTCCACAGAGCATCCAAGTTATTGCCGGAGTTGATTCGTGCGTTGGTGCCTGCCGCGCAGATATTGGATAGATTGCCGTCGAAACAGCCGGAAAGGTCGTTATTTTTGAGCGCGAGAAAAGCCAAGTTACTCAAATTTCCATAAGACACAGGTATGTTGCCCGTAAGTTGGTTGCCGCCGATACCTAAATGGGTGAGTTCGCCCAAAGTACCGATTTCAGGGGGAAGTGTACCACTTAATTGATTGGAAAAGAGCCAGATTTGGCGGAGTTCGGTAGCATTAGCAATTTCGGGCGGGATGTTGCCGGAGAGTTGGTTGGTGTGCAGTAAGAGGCGAGTCAGCGCGGAGAGTTCACCGATTTCTACAGGAATTGTTCCGACCAAATTATTGTTAGACAAATTCAATTCCAATACATTACAACCATCTGCATTCATGGTGACACCGTGCCATGTGCTGACTGGGGCGTTGAGATTCCATGTGGTGTTCCAATTTGCGCCATTGGTGGCGTTGTATAGTGAGACGAGGGAGAGGGAATCTTGCTCTGTACAGGCAGAGATGAACGAGCAGGATTGCAGTATTTGACTTGCACTATTGCAGCCAGAAGCATTGTCCTGAATATCGCTTTGTCCGTTATTTTGGAGGTAATTGCACATAAAAGAAGCATTGCAGGTTGAGAGCTTAGGATTATAGGCAATTTGTAAACTTGAAACGCTAGTCAGGTTATTTAATCCATTTAGACTTATTAATTCGTGATTTCCACCGTCAATGTAATAGGAACCACCTTGAAAATCTTCATGATAATAATATCCAATTTCCAGATGCCCACCTATCAAACTTAGGTTGCTAAATCCTGTCAAATCAGTGAGTCCATCTAAGTGTCTTAATCGCAAATCGCCTCCTATCGTAGTTAGGTTTTCGAGTCCTGCAAGACTGCTCAATAGAAGTGGTTCACCTCCAAATGGATTTGCCTCTGTTCCGCTGATAAATAAATCACCATTGATAATAGTGATATTTGATAATGCTTGCAGACTGACGATATCATAGTAATCACCTACAATCGAAACATTTCCCTGAATTTCTGTACAATTCGGATAATTGACCGCAAAATCATCAATCTCCTGTTGTGTTTCAAAAGTAATATACTGCTCTGTCGGGCATTGCCCAAGAGCCATGTAATTCAAAGTGAAAAACATTAAAATGAGTGTTATTTTTTTCATGTTGTTTTTATTTTTTGTTTTGAGAGAATAAGAACACATTTAAATTATGAAAGCCAAATAGCTACTTTATCATTCCAATGACTTTACGAAACAAAATTATCCACCTTATTTCATATAATCTTCCCGAATAAATCAAATAAATAAAACTTTTTAATTATTTTCGTCAAAAAAAATTATTGATAATCAATTAGTTAGATTATTTTATGATAAATTCAAATAAAGAAAAACAGCCTTTTTTAGTACTTGAATTATTAGAAAATTTCTCCAAAAAAGAATTGAAAGGACTACGGCATTTTGTGGCTTGTCGATATTTCAATACCGATAAATACGTAGTAAAATTGTTCGAAATCATTATAAATGAAGTGATTGGAAAGGAAAAAATGAATGAAGCTGTACAGACATACGTGTACGTACAGGTATTCGGTAAGGTGATAGGTACGAATTTGAATAAAAAAGAAAAAGCCACATTCAATGCCAAAATGAACGCCCTAACACGTCTCGCCGAGCGTTTTTTAATCGCGGAAGGTCTTGAAGAAAAAGAAGCCTATAAGAGTGATTTATTGTTGGAAAAATTATTGCAAAAAAAGCAATATCAACTCTTTGACCGTCATATTAATAAGGTACAAAAACGTATAAAGAGTATAAGGAAAGACACTATTTACCAAGAACATCAACTACACATCAATCGCCACCGACTCAGCTATATAAACGCCAGAAGTATGCTTCGGAAAACAGATAACCTATACGAAATTAATCAACGACTTGACCTACGTTATCTGCTCGACAAACTAGACGTTTATCTCTCCGCACATTCTGTTCAGAAATATATAAAAGGCAGAAGTTATGATTTTTTATATTCCAAAGAAATTGATTATCTAACAAATAAGCCCGAATATGCCGGGCAGCCCATTATTAAAGTTTACATGGCTGCTATCCAACTGACCATTGATAGAAGCTATGAAAATTATGGCAACTTATATGATTTATTAGAAAAATTTGAACAAAATATTCCACAAGAATTGTGTAAAGACAGCTATTTTTCACTACTCAATTTTTGGACTCACCAAGTCAAAACAGGCGATACAGATTCCTATCAGCAACAATTTGATTTGTACTCAATTTTAGACAAAAGAAATCTTCTAATTAAAGGCGGAATGCCTATTCAAAAATTTAAAAACATTATCACAGCAGCCTGTCATGTAGGCAATTATGAGTGGGCAGAGCAAGCAGTAGAGCGATATATCTCATATGTAGAACAAAAAAACCGAGACAATGTAAAGCGTTTCAGTCTTGGTGCGATTGCTTTCTATAAAAAGGATTATGATTCGTCAAAAGTGCATTTTTCTGAAATTGATAAAAGCATTAGCCCAATTTATGATTTGAATCACAAAATAATGGTTGCGAAACGGGAGTATGAGATAGGAGATGACTATGATTTCACACTTACCGCTATGGAAAGTACCGAAAAACATATCTACGCATCTCGCATGAAAGAGGAGGAAAAAGCTCCTTATATAAGATTCATTCGAATGTTGATTAACTTATTCAATATCAAGCACAATATCGGAAAAAAAACGTTGAAAAGTGTCAAAAAAGAGCTACAAGCCACCGGACACATCAGCGATAAAAAATGGCTCGAAGAAAAAATAAAAGAACTCGAAAGCCAATCCGCTAAGATTTCTTAATCTCATCCCAAGCCTCCAAAACCCGCATTTGAGTAGGGCGATTTTCGGGTACTTCGCGGAGTGGTTCGCACTCGCGTAGGCTATCGTAACACATCTTGGGTAAGGCTTGGTAGAGTGCTGTACCTTTCGTTTTCCAAGCCATCATCTCATCGCTGATTTGACGAATGATTTTACCCGGATTGCCCACCACGAGGCTACGGCGCGGAATCCGAGTATCAGCCTTCACAAAACACAGCGCACCAATGATACATTCCTCTTCAATAACAACATTATCCATCACAACGGCGTTCATTCCAACCAAGCAATTGCGCCCGATTTCTGCACCATGAATAATCGCTCCATGTCCTATATGTGCGCCCTCATGCAAGCGTACCGTCACACCCGGAAACATGTGTACCGTACAGTTTTCCTGCACATTACAACCGTCTCCAATGATGATACCGCCCCAATCGCCGCGTATCGCTGCACCCGGTCCGATA
>CALHBW010000207.1 GCA_937930625.1 uncultured Saprospiraceae bacterium
GTTCTTTGACATTTTTTGCAAATAGTGTCTCACGCGGAGAACGCAGAGGTCGCAGAGAATTGATTATTAGCACTCTGCGTTCTTTGCGAACTCTGCGTGAAATACAAGTTTTATTGAATTTGCAAAAATTGTCAAAGACCCTTTTATTTTCATTAAAGTGACAATTTGAAATACTTAGCCTATGAGCTTGGGTCTGTCCGGCAAAATAAGATATGACTATCGAGAGAAACTTTTATTGGGGAAGGTGATTTTTAGGGGTAAATGCCCAACCTCAATTGCAACCTCAACATCAAATAAGAATTTGCCAAAGGCAAATTAAAACTTGAAATTGAAATTAGTTTTGCAATTGAGGTTGAGGTTGCAATTGAGGTTGAAGTTACATTTTTGTGAAGGGTTTCGCTTGAATATATCCTTTATTATCCGTCAATTTGATGTAATACAAACCTTCGGGCAAATCATGTAATCCTATTTGGAGTATATTTTTACCTTCCCATGTATTTTTCATTTCTGAATAAATCACCGCGCCATTTACATGAATGAGTTCAATAAAAATATTTTCATTTTCATCGGAAAAATATTCAATATTTAATTGGTCCTTAGCGGGAACCGGGAAAAGTTTTAACGGGGTGGTGAGTTGATGAGTTGTTGAGTTGTTGAGTTGTTGGGGTGTTGAGGTGATGGGTTGTTGTGATTCGTTGTTTTGTTCATTTACAAGCATCATATCACAATCCGGGTCAATGGTGACATTATAGGTGATACGTCCAAATCTGATAGAGTACTCTGTCCCCGGCGGTACAGCATATCCCGGCGAGCCGGCAGAAACCGGGTTCTGGTCTTCTGTATCGCGGAATCGTAACTTCCAAACCCCGCCACTTGTCGGCACATCAGCCACCGGAAGGATAAATTGAAATATCGCATCCGTACCATTACAGGTATTGGTTGGTGCAGCAAATATGGGGTACACACTCCCTGCCGGATCAGTGACTTCCAACTCCACATCACGCTCACAGGAATTACCTTCAGGGCTAAAAAAGAAATCCAAAACCACCGAATTTACGACTGCATTATTCGGCACACCGGGGTCATTGATAAGAATACTATCGCTTTGGTGAAAATCGGCATTATCCGCATATGCACCGACAAATACATCTTTATCCGTAACCAATAGTTGGTCAGTCGTCAGGTTTTGCTCTTCTACTGTGATGTTTTGTTCGCAAGTGGCTGAATTGCCATTCATATCGGTAGCTGTCCACACAACGATGGTCGTACCAACAGGATATACACCGGAGGCATTGGCTGTGCCGTTATAATCATTCGTCATTATCGCGCCCTCTGCACAATCGGTATAGTCTTCGCCAAATATCGGCACAGGAACAGTCAGTATAGTTTCACATTCGCCGGGTGCTGCAATAACGCTTACATCTTCCGGGCAATTGAGAATAGTTGGTGCTTCGGTATCTGCTACCGTCACATCATAATTGCATACTTTGGTATTGCCCGAACCATCAACAAGGGTATAAGAAACGGTCGTTATACCAATAGGAAGCACATCCGAAGTCGTGTGACTGGTATTTTGTACGCTTGCTATTCCGCAATTATCGCCATAAAAAGGCACTACAATCTGCGTCAGACTTGCTCCGCAAATCCCGTCTTGCGAATCAATCGTAAGATTGGGCGGACACAGTGCAACAGGCGCAGTATTGTCCTCCACAATCACCTCAAAACTACATGCTGTCGTATTACCGATACTATCCGTAGCGGTGTAGGTAACAGTGGTTGTACCAAGTGTAAAAATATCACCGGGTTCTGCTGTACCCGTGATGCTCAATCCACAATTGTCATTACCCAAAGGTGGCGTCCAAAATGCTTGCGCCTCGCAATGATTATCAGCTTCTACTATAATGTCATCGGGGCAAGTTAGCTCAAGAGCCTGTCCGCCACCGCCTGTCACCGTAATGGTTTGGATGCAAGTAGCAATATTGCCTTCAGTATCTGTTGCCGTCCACAGGATATTTGTGATGCCGGGCGGATAATTGCCGGAAGCATTGGAAGTACCTGTATAATTATTTCTTATGGTCGCACCCGTGCAATCTATAAAGTCAACACCAAATTGCGGTTCGGGAATTTCGACAAAAGAACCACAATCATCAGCACCAAGTGTAATATTTTCGGGACAATTCACGATAATCGGGTCGCTGCACCCGCCACCGCTTGTGATGGTTTCGTAAGATAAACGTCCCCAACGCACCGAGTATTCCGATTCGCTTGGGTTTTGGTCATTGGTATCTCTAAATTCTGCTACCCAATCCGCTATCGCGCCTGTCGTGGCGGCACTCGGTACAAATAATTCGATAAAATACAAAGGACCTTCACCATTACATGTGATAAATGGTGTAAATGTATTCATATTTCCGACGGGGTCGGTCAGGCGCACTTCAATATCATTTTCACATGAATTGCCAAATACTCTGAAATATAATTCAAGTTTTATATTGGTTAAAACTGCATTCGCGGGAGTCGCGGGGTCGGTAAAAATCAGCGTGGGATTGTCCGCAAAATTTTCTGTATCATTTTCTCCGATAAAAATATCTTCATCATCGGGTGTCGCAAGGCTTGTGGTGACGGGTGGCGGGGAGGCACATTCTTCCACTATCACCTCAAAACTACATACAGCAGTATTGCCTGCATCATCCGCAATATTATAGCTTACAATCGTTGTACCTATCGGAAATTCATCGCCTGATTCATGCGAAACATTGGTTACTGATGCGCCACAATTATCGGTGAATTGAGGCGTCTCCCAATCAGCGACTACGCTACACATGCCCGGCATGGTTTCCAAGACAATATTTTGAGGACAAATTACTTGCGGAGCTTCTGTATCTTCTACGGTAATAATTTGAACACAAGTCGCAAAATTACCTTCTGTATCTGTTGCCGTCCATATGACTGTCGTTGTGCCTATCGGGTAAGTGCCGGAAGCATTGGAAGTAGCATTGAAGCTATTTGTCATCGTAGCCATCGAGCAATCTGTAAAGTCAACACCAAATTGTGGTTCAGGAATGTCGATAACAGCACTACAACCATCAGCACCGGGTGGTACGGAAATGCTTTGAGGACAATTCACAATAGTCGGGTCGGCACAACCGCCGCCACTCACTTCTGTATCGTAAGAAAGGCGTCCCCAACGCACGGAATATTCCGACTCTCCCCCATTTTGGTCGTTGGTATCTCTAAATTCTGCTATCCAATTTGCTGCCGTACCTGTTGTTGCGGCACTTGGTACATTTAATTCGATAAAATATAAAGGACCTTCACCATTACATGTGGTAAATGGGGTAAATATATTCGTATTTCCAACAGGATCCATCAGGCGCACTTCAATATCATTTTCACATGAATTGCCAAATACCCTGAAATATAATTCGAGTTTTATATTGGTTAAAATTGCATTCGCGGGAGTTGCGGGGTCGATAAAAATCAGCGTGGGATTGTCTGCAAAATTTTCTGTATCATTTTCTCCTACAAAAATATCGTCATCATCGGGTGTCGCAAGGCTCGTGGTCACGGGCGGTGGCGAGGCACATTCTTTCACAAGAATATCAAAACTACATGTTATTTCATTGTCTTGCATATCCATCACCGTGTAGGTAACGGTAGTTGTACCGATTGGAAATTCACCGCCGGAATCGTGTGTGGCGTTCATACCGCCACCGCCTGTACTGCTGCCGGAGCAATTATTGGACAGTAAAGGTTCGTTCCATGTCGCGGTGGCAGTACACATGCCCGGCTCGGTTTCTACCGTAATATTTGCAGGACAGGTCAGTATCAAAGTTTCTGTATCTTGTACGGTGATGGTTTGGGCGCAAGTCGCGATATTGCCTTGTGCATCCGTTGCCGTCCAGATGATAGTCGTTGCACCCGGCGGGTAAGTGTCGGAAGCATTGGAAGTGCTATTATAGCTATTTGTAATGGTCGCATTGACGCAATCAGTAAAATCCACCCCAAATTGCGGTTCGGGAATCGTGACGAAAGCCGTGCAATCGCCCATGTTTGGTACTGCCGTTACATCTTCGGGGCAATTCACAATAATCGGGTCGGCACAACCACCACTACTTACAAGGGTATCGTAAGAAAGGCTTCCCCAACGCACAGAGTATTCCGTTTCACCCTGATTTTGATCATTGGTATCTCTAAATTCTACGACCCAATCAGCCGTTGTACCTGTTGTTGCGGCACTTGGTACATTCAATTCGATAAAATATAACGGACCTTCACCATTACATGTGGTAAATGGGGTAAATACATTCGTATTTCCAACGGGATCCATCAGGCGTACTTCAATATCATTTTCACATGAATTGCCAAATACTCTAAAATATAATTCGAGTTTTATATTGGTTAAAACGGCATTCGCGGGAGTGCCGGGGTCGGTAAATATCAAAGTCGGATTGTCCGCAAAATTTTGAGTGTCATTTTCTCCAATAAAAAAATCATCATCATCGGGCGTTGAGATACTTGTGGTGACGGGCGGCGGTGAAACACATTCTGCTACCGTCACTTCAAAACTGCACACAGCCGTATTGCCTGTTTCATCTACAATATTATACGTAATTGTCGTTGTTCCTATCGGAAAAATATCACCCGAATTATGCGAAACACCTGCGATAGATGCGCTACAGTTGTCGGTAAATTGTGGCGCGTCCCAAGTGACTTCCGCAGCACACATTCCGGGTGCAGTTTCTACGATAATATCTGTCGGACAAGTCACGGAAGGTCCTTGCATATCTTCTACCCTTACCTCAAAACTACAAGTGACGGTATTGCCTTGTCCATCGTTGGCGGTGTAGGTGACAGTTGTTGTTCCAAGCGGAAATGTATCGCCCGGATTATGTGTACTGTTGGTGATGCTGCCATTAGGATAATTATCTGCAAAAGCGGGTAAATTCCATGTTGCGACACCATTGCACATATTCGGCGTAGTTGTTACAGAAATATCATCGGGGCAAACAAATTCCGGTACTTCAGTACCGCCATCTACGGTAATCGTTTGAAGGCAAGTCGCAATATTACCTGCTGCGTCTGTGGCTGTCCATAGCACTATGGTTGTGCCGGACGGGTAAGTATCGGAAGCGTTGGAGGTGTCGTTATAATCATTTGTGATGGTAGCTGACATACAATCCGTGAAATCCACGCCAAATACGGGTTCGGGAACAGTTACAAAAGTGCTGCCCGTACCATCTGATGTGACCGTTATATTTTCGGGACAATTTATAATAATAGGGTCAGCACAACCACCACCACTAACGACGGTATCGTAAGAAAGACTGCCCCAACGCACGGAGTATTCTGCTTCGTTCGGATTTTGGTCATTGGTATCTCTAAATTCGGCAATCCAATTGGCTGCCGTACCTGTCGTCATGCCGCTTGGGACATTTAATTCAATAAAATACAAAGGACCTTCACCATCACAAGTTGTATAAACATTGTCGAATATTGTTACATTTCCCGCAGGGTCGGTAAGGCGTATTTCGATGTCACTTTCACATGAATTTCCTAATATTCTAAAGTAAAATTGAAGGATAATATTGGTCAAAACGGCATCCGCAGAAGTACCGGGGTCGGTAAATATTAATGTCGGATTGTCTGCAAAATTTTCGGTATCATTTTCTCCTATAAAAAAATCGTCATCATCGGGCGCAGCAATGCTCGTGGTGACGGGTGGCGGCGAATCACATTCTTCTACAATCACTTCAAAACTGCAGGTCGATTCGTTGCCGTCGCTATCTGTGGCAGTATAAGTGACGATGGTTGTACCAATTGGAAATTCATCTCCCGAATCGTGCGTACCGCTTACTGTGCCACCTCCCAAACAATCTGCAAAGGCGGGTGTATTCCAAGTGGCTGTGGCAGTACATTCGCCGATATTGGTGGCAGCCGTTACGTTTTCGGGACATTCAAATGTAACACTGCCGCCACCTGTAATTGTGATGGTTTGTTCGCAAGTTGATTTATTGCCCTCTTGGTCGGTGAACGTCCATGTTACCATCGTAGTTCCTATCGGATAAAAACCCGAAGCATCGGGTCCGCCTGTGTAGCTATTGACTGCTGTTGTATTTACACAATCCGTAAAATCCACGCCAAATACGGGTTCGGGAATACTGACCACCGCACCACAGTCTATATTGGCAGCTTGGTTGATATCTTCCGGGCAATTGAATATCAATGGATTGCCGCAATTATCGCCCGTACCGCCTATAACATATTTTGTTTCGTAGGTTAATTTTCCAAAACGAACGGTGTATTCTACTTCGCCCGGATTTTGGTCGTCAGTATCCCGAAATTCGGCGACCCAATTGGCGATATTTCCTGTGGTCATCGCGCTTGGAATGGGAATAGTTGCAATATATAATTCGCCCGGAAAGGGGTTATTGCCCGAACCAAAGCAAGTCGTAAAAGGTATGCCTTGATAGACCACATTTCCGGCAGGATCACTCAAGCGCACTTCTATATCACTTTCACAGGAAGCATATTGCACACGAAAATAAATGTCAATGGAAATATTGACAATCGTGGCATTAATGGGCGTAGCCGGGTCGGTAAAGAGGTAGGTGACGCCTTCAAAATCTTCGGTATCGTCCACACCGACAGGTAAATCACTATCGACTATCAATGTAACGTCTTTCTCGACGGTCTCCCCTGCCAAACATTCGTTCACGATTACATTGAATTGGCAGTTTACGTCTTCTCCGGCACTATTGACCGACATACATGAAACGGTTGTTGTGCCAATCGGGAAGGTATCGCCTGATTCATGGGTACACATGACGGTAGCATCCGGATTGTCCAGTGGAGGCAAAACTGTCCAATTCGCCGTTCCTGTACATTCGCCCGGTGTGACGAGTACCGTAATATCATCAGGACAAACAGCAAAGCTTTCGGCATGGATGTGAGCGATGTTGCCTAAAAAAAGGGTTGTGAAAATTGCATAGCAATAGAGTCTTTTTAATTTGATACTTTGATTTCTCATGGATATAGCCTTTTATTTTTGGATGAACCACCACGATGATTCGTTATTCGTTGATTCGTTATTAAATTAATTTATAATTAATAATATAAAATAATATTTAATTACCTTTAAATCAATACTTAAATCTTAATGAACTACAAGGTGTGAACTACGAACTGTGAATTAGTTCAGTAATATCGGAGTCTGGATAAACGGAGGCACGAGTGTGAGTATTTGCAAATAGTGTGGTAGCAGATTTTTTATTCATACGTATATTCAAAAGAACAGTTGCAAAAAAGAATAAAAATTCTGTCTTGTGTTTTGGAGAAGATATTAGGCAGATGTGTTATTTAGTCACCTTTTATGACGTAAATTTATTGAAATGTATAAGGTTTTGGAGATACTTTAAATTATTTTTTTTTATTATATATTAGCAAACTGGTGTTTGGACATCGGGGAATTTGGAAATTCGGTACTTGGAAATTAGTACTTGGTAGAAGGGAGTGAGTGGGTCTATAATAATTAGCAAAGCTAAGTAACGAGTAAATAATAACTTCACGATTTCGACGGTTTCTTTTGCCCTTATTTTCCTCCTTGAAAATGGTCATTTATCCCGATAAACTCTCATTTCCAAGAAGACTCCGATAGCTATCGGGGAAGAGCAAAATAATCTCGTCGAAATCGTAAACTTATTATTTGCTCTTTACTAATGTCAATTTTATTTTGAATGTTGTTTATCTGATTGCTCGCCTTCCGAAATACAATATCGCACATAAGACCAAAATTAATGCCCACCACCAATTGCATGTATGACCAAAATCTATCGCCTGCATATTGCCCGACGGTACGAAACCTGCCCAATGAACGGGATGTAGTGCAGATTCGTTTTCGAGGTATCTGATTTGGGCGGTTTGGAGGGCTTTGTCTTTGGTTTTTCCTTTTTTGAGTTCTTCTAAAAAGGTAGTCATTATTTTTGCCGTACTATCATCAGGTACGGAGTATAAACTCATCAATAAACTCGGACATCCGGCATAGGTAAATGCCCTTGAAAGGCTCATTACGCCTTCGCCTTTTTTGATTTCGCCCGTACCGGTATTGCAGGCACTGAGTATGGCGAGGTCGGCATTGAGGCGGGTGTTGTAGAGGTCGGTGGCGTGGAGGGAGTCGTCATTGGCAAAAATCAGGCTGGAATATAAAGGGTTTTCATCATCCAATATGCCGTGCATGGAGAGTTGAAGGATTTGGAATTGGTCGGCAGACTTTAAGAATTGTACTTTGGTGGCTTGTTCGGCAAGGAAGGATTTGCCTTTGAATTTTTTGGCTTGTGTTTCGACGTTTTCACGTCCGTAATTTAAATCGTCGTCATCATATTTTGGTGCAAAACCTCCATATAAATATGATGCTTCGCTGCGCTTTTCTTGTTGATTGTCTAATAATAAAGTTGTGGAGTAAGCGTAGCTGATGGATTTTTGTTTGAGTAAATAAGGCAGATTTTGATAGTTGGGATTTTCGGGCATACTGTCAATTAGTAGTCCGAATGGGAGGTAATTGAGTTGGGCATCAGGGATGATTTGTAGGTGTTTTATCTTGGAATTTGGATTATTAAATGGTTCTGGTATTAGCCATTGGTGAAGTTGGTGTGCGTGAGGTGCGAATGAAAGTTGTGTTTTTTCATCACGTATAAATGCGCGAAATTCATTGATTGTTTTGCTCCAATTTTCAGGTTTTTCCAAGCGATGCAGACGTGCTGTATCTTTTTCAATTGCCAATACATATACGTTGCTATCGCCTACGAAATATTCTAATATGGCGGTTTTGTTGTCTAAATATTTTTGTGCGTTTTTTAAGGTGCTTGTGTTTTGTTTGTATTTTAAATTATAATATTCAGGGTGATTATTCTCTAAATTTCGGACGAGTTGGTCGTAGGTGTTTTTTTGTTGAAATAATAAATTTTCGTATTGTTTTATCTTCTCTTTTTCTTCATTTTGACGGGCATCGTTGAGTTGTTTTTCGTAAGCTGTGATGCTTTCGCGTAGTTCTTTTTCTTGATTTAAAAGGCTTTCGGGCAGTCCAGCGTAATGCAAAGCCTTGTTTTCGTTGATAGCTTGCATTAATACTGTCGCTTTGTTTTTTTCCATAAAACGATAAGCGGTTTCGG
>CALHBW010000208.1 GCA_937930625.1 uncultured Saprospiraceae bacterium
TTTGCTGAACTCAAGTTGCCGGGCGCACTCGTCTGACGAAGGTTTTTGTGAAATGTCGTGATTTGTCTCATAAAATATTCGCACTGAATAAAAGGATTCGTCTGACGAGTATTCGCTTTAGGCAAACTTAAATGGGTAGCCACTCCGCGTTCTCTGCGTGACACAAAATATTGAGCAGTCCGACTCGTCAACTCCTCAACCCGTCAACTCGTCAATTTACGGATGTGCCGCCACCCAAATTTCTCCATCGGCATAGACTTCTTTTTTCCAGATAGGAACGGTTTGCTTCAGCGTGTCGATAACGAATTGACAAGCCTCAAAAGCTGCTTTTCGATGCGGACAAGCCACTGCAATCACCACCGGAATCTCGCCAATGTCTAACACGCCTGTGCGGTGATGTACGGCAATACGTTGTACATTCCATCGCTCGCAAGCTATCTCGGCTAATTTTCGCATTTCTGAAATCGCCATCGGTGCATAGGCTTCAAATTCGAGGCGAGTGACTTCGCGCCCGTGCGTATGGTCGCGTACTGTGCCGATGAATACATTGATACCGCCACAATTCGGCAGACTAACGAAGTCGATACAGTCGTTGGTATTCAGCGTTTTATCACTTAATAATATGTTGATTTTTTCATCCATAATACGCGGTAGAGATGCGATTAATCGCGTCTCTATGTTGGTCATTTTAATATTTTTATGATTTCCTCGTATTCATTTTTATGATTAATATTTTGAAAAATTTCGGGTTGTGCGGTGTCAATCAAATTGACCCGCGAATTAATCAACACCTTACGCGGACACGAATAACCTTGCGCCAAAAACTGAAATAATATCGGATAACTCTTTGGTTCCCAAATGGTAATCAGCGGTTCGGGAAATTCATTATGTGGGCTGTTAAATGCCGTAGCCACATAAGAAGCATCTCTATTTTCTACCAACTGACGGATAGTTGCCTCGTTCATCAAAGGATAATCACAAGCGATGACCAACCAAGCCGCCTCCGGGTCTTCCCTAAAAGCTGACAGTATCGCCCCATGCGGACCAAGCCCCAAAAATGTATCTTCAATCAAAGGAAAACCACCCAATTCGGTAGCTTGCTCACTGCGACAGGAGAGATAAGTCTCGCTACAAAACGGCGCAATGAGGTCATACATATATTCGCGGTGCGGCTTGCCGAAGTACTCAATCGCGCCCTTGTCCTGCCCCATGCGGGTACTACGTCCGCCTGCGAGTACCAAGCCTTTTATTGGTGGTATATTTTTCGTAATTTCTTTTTCGAGAAAATGAATAATTTTTTTTGTTTCGCTGGCGCGAAATGTAGGTATTTGTTGGTATTCGGGTAAATGATTTTTCAAAAAATCATAAATATCGCTTGTTTCATCGGTCAGTATAAATGCTTGTACATCCGTCAGTCGGTCTAATTTACGACTCAATGATTCTGCTTTTTTTGGGTCAATGAAAACCAACTGTTTGCGGGCTTTAAAGTGATTGCCATTCACCAAAATCAAATCCGCCTCATTGAAGTGCATCCGAAAATGATATTGCTCCATGTTCGCCTGAAAATCAAAGCGATGATAACCGATTTTGTCGGTATAAATCATAGCTTTAGGCAGGTCGTCCGTACCATTATCATCGTGACTTTTGTGGTCGGCATCTACATAGGCGAGTTGGTATTTTGATGATAATTGACCAATGATTTCATTCGCCAATTGCTGAATGTTACCGCAGGTCGTACCGAGTATTGCCCATTCATTTCTGCCGAAATTGCCGAGTTTTGGGCGTTTGAGATTCGTATGTTTTCTATGTATCATCAATGCGAATATTAATTTTCAGTTTACTGTTTTAATGGTGTCGAAGCTAACGCTCCTGCAAATTATACATGAGACATATTAATCATTAATCGTTAACCATTAATCATTGCCTTTTAAAATCTTTTTTACCGCCTGTTTTTTCCATGAGTTTGGTTTCCTTGATGGTGATATTATGCGAAAATGCTTTGCACATATCGTATATCGTGAGTGCAGCGAGGCTTGCACCTGTGAGGGCTTCCATTTCGATACCTGTCTTGGCAAAAACGCTTGCTGTACAGTTGATAACGATTTGTTTTTTATCATTAATATGAATATCAATCGCGCAATTGTCCATACCAATCGGGTGGCAAAGCGGGATGAGTTCGCCCGTTTTTTTTGCTGCCATGACACCGGCGATAATTGCCGTCTGAAATACAGGTCCTTTCTTGGTGTGTATTTCATCATTTTCCAACAAATTCATAATCACATCGTCCACTTCTACGACGGATTGTGCTTTTGCGATGCGGTGCGTAGGCGTTTTTTTGCCTACATCGACCATAGAAGGATTGCCCTGTGCATTGATATGTGTAAACTGGTTCATGTGCTGACGAGTTGTTGGGTTGACGAGTTGTTGGGTTGATGAGTTGATGAGTTGATGAGTTGATGAATTGACGAAGTCTTTCTTCTCAAATCTCTTGTCTCTTATCTCACGTCTCTGCTCTCTCTTCCACCTTTACAGTGGTAATGACATCTGCATTTAGCTGAAAAGCAAGTGATTCGGCGGTCACATTAATGTCTTGTACTTGGTAGTCAATGATGGAGGCTTGGAGTAGGAGTCCGGGCTGCACTTCGTTGGATTGAATGTTGGTATTGAGGTTATCAACCATCATTTTAATAGGAATTTTGACGAACTTTTGGAGTTGTTCGAGGATTTTTCCGGAGGCAAAGGTGGCAATACCTTTGCTTTTGAGGTCATCGCCATCGAGTTCGAGTTCCATATCTTGAAAGTCGATGTCTCTGGAAGTCGAATTGTACTTTGGAAGGGCTTTGATGATAACATCGCCGGAGAATGCACCACGTAAATCTGCCTTGACAACGAGTTTGTTGCCTTCGCTACTGATGCGTATGTTGCTTGCCGTAAGTTCAAATTGTTCTATGGGTAAGGGCTGATTCCCAAGTTGGTGATTGGCAATGGTTTCGAGGGTAGATAAGGCTACTTTGCTCTGGAATTGTAAACTGCTGAACGCACTCATTTTCTTATTTTTGATTGAATGATTTTTGATTTTTGATTGAGGTTTCCGTCATTAACTGTAAAACTACTAATATTTCGCGTAGCGAAATAAAAATCATTCAATCAAAAATTGAAAACTACGGATAAAAAATATCCTACTCCCAAACCAGAACGTCATTCTGAATTTATTTCAGAATCTCCCGAATGACAAGCACAATACCGAATGTGAGCTAAAATTTTGTATTTCACTCAAAAACAATAAATTGGGTGTTTTGTGCGGCATTTGTTTCCTATCTCTCGGGAGATACTGAAATAAATTCAGTATGACGGTTGCTTTTTTGGGTTTTGGGTTGGTGTGCTGTATTATAATTGGCTATACTTCTAACGTTGTAAAAAGCTAATAGTCAGAGAATTACAAAGTGTTGTGATTCAAGTTATTGTGAAAAACTATGAACTATGAACTAACAACTATAAACTGATAGCCTTATAATTTTTTACTTAAATCATAACCAACGGATTATCAGTACATACATTTCGCGTTCATTTTTTATCCGTAGTTTTCAAATCAAAAATCAAAAATCACGAAATCAAAAATTGTTTAAAATTTGTCCACGAGCGCTTTTTTCATTTTTTGAAATTCTTCATCAGTAATAACACCTTTTTCTTTTAGCTCACCGAGTTTGAGCAGTTGAGCATAAATGTCTTCTTCTTTCTCGGGAGCAGATGCGGTGGGAGTGGCATCTTTCTCTTTTTCGGCTTTTTGTTTGAGGTCGGAAGCGACTTTTTTGCCTTTTTCAAGTTCATCTTCATAGATGGTTTTGGCGAGGTCTTCGTCAATGTTTTCTAAATCAACATCGTCTTCAAAAAAGCGTTTGCAAACCTGCCCCAAAGCATAAGTAGATGCCCCCGACATAATCGACATAGATACGCCGCCAATGAGACTGCCAACGCCGGGTATCAGCTTGATGAATGATGCACCGATACGCGCCAAAGACGTACCTGTAACGGAAGCGATGAAGGATTTTCCGGCAATATCCGAAAATGGTTTGCCATAGACTTTACCGACTTGGCTCAACATATCCACTTGGACTGCCGTAACGCCGATGATGTCGTAAATCGGAATCGGTACAATACCCAATCCCATGGCGTACAAGATATGATTCTGGATGATTTTATCCACTTGCTCTTCTCTGGTCATATGAAATGTTTTTATTGTTAATAAATATTAATGTAAATTTACATTATTTTACGATTACAAATATAGGATTTTATTTAAATAGTTATACAAAACAAGTATTAATTTTTCAATCATAAAACATTGGTAGTGTTCGACAAAAATAGGGTAATGATTATACGCGAGTTGCAAGGCGAATTTCTTTGTTAAAAGTGGATATTTGAGCATTCAGACGGGAGTGTTCACCCAACTGTGTCTTATTCGATTAAATTAAGGATGCTATATTTACAAAAGACTGATAATCAAATCTCTGCGAACTCCGCGTTCTCTGCGTGACACAAAATATTGAATAGTCCCATTCAGACACCCATTTTTCATAAAAATATTCGCCTTGCAACTATTCCCTATTTTACTCGAACATCTCACAAAACATTAAACTCAATTATTATGCGAAACTATTTCTTATGCTGTATTGCTTTATTGTTGACCTTGAATTTGAAGGCACAACATACTGAACGCTGCGGTACACCACCTGTCAAATCTGAATGGCTAAAAAATTATCAGGCGAATCCTGATGCTTATGCAAAAGGTGGCGATACGACTTTGTATGTACCTGTTACTGTACATGTTGTGGGGACAGATGTAGGGACGGGATATTATCCAACAGAAGATATTTTCAGGACATTTTGCCAGATGAATGTGGATTTTGAGCCGGTTGGCATCCGTTTTTATATAGAGGGCGACCTGAATTATATCGACAACTCAACTTGGTATTCGCATACTACCTTCACTGACGGTACGGTGATGATGGAAACGAATAGAGTACCCGGCACTTTCAATTGTTATATCGTCGAACAAGCAACGGGAGCAGGCGGATATTATAATCCTGTATCGGATGCGGTAGCACTCACGATGGGAAATTTGGACTTACAGACATGGCATACATGGACGCACGAGGCAGGGCATTATTTTACGTTGATGCACACATTTTTGGGATGGGAAGGGATTGATTATAATTTGAATGAACCTACACCTGAATCTGTAAGCGGTTGGTTTTCACCAATTCCGGTGGAGCGTATGGACGGCTCGAATTGTGTAGAGGCTTCTGACGGCTTTTGTGATACACCGCCGGATTATTTGAGTTCTACGTTTAATTGTGATGCTGCGGGTTTTAGTTTGCAGCTACAAAAAGACCCGGATAGCATATTTTTCTATTCAGATGGAGGTAATTATATGAGCTACTCGGATGGTATTTGCAATTCGTATTTTTCGCAAGAACAACAGAATGCCATGCGCGCCAATCTAATCAATAATCGACAGGATTTGCTGACCAATCAAGAGGTGATAGATGTGCCTGTAACAGAGGTGACTATGTCGCTTGAACCCGCTCAAGGTGAAGTAGTTATGGAAGCTCCCGCCTTGCGATGGAGTAGTGTGCAGAATGCCAATCGCTACTATTATGAAGTCAATCGTGTGGCGAGTTTTCCATCATCGTTGCGTATTAAAGAAGGTATTGTGTCGGATACATTTGTGGTAGTTGGCGGTTTGGGTGATGATACAAATTATCACTGGCGGGTACGACCATTTAATACGACCTATCCGTGTGAAGGAGAGTTTGCAAGTTCGTCTTTTATGACAGGTGAATTGGTGAGTATTGATGGAATTACGGCTTTAAATGATTTGGTCTTATATCCCAATATTGTGTCTGCGGGACAGACAGTACGGCTTGAAACGGATTTGGATTCACGGGTAGATATGCAGATTTATTTGCTGGATGTCAATGGACGACAGGTAAGTACGATATTCAAAGGACAAGCTAACGGTAGCTTTTTACAAGAAATTCAAACACAAGCACTTAATGCAGGATTGTACTGGATAGCTATTAATGTAGATGGTGTATGGACGCAACGGAAGATGGTTGTTTTTTGATTTGGGATTGGTTATTAGTTGATTGGTTATTAGTTGATTAGTTGATTGGTGATTAGTTATTAGTCAATATACTATGAGTATTCGTTTATGAAAAGAAGGTATTTGTTTTATTAAAACAAATTTTAATTAAATTCATTTTCATTTAATAATCAAATTTATATAAAATTATTTTATTTTAAATCATTAAAAATATACTTAATTTCTGTCGAATTTATCTACTAAGGAACGTGGGCAAAAATAACGAATCAACGAATAACGAATCAACTAATCACTACTCCCATTATCTTCTGTAATTTTTCATAACTCAATCGTCTGCCACAAACAATAAGCACCACATTCTTCCCTTGATATTGCTCCGTATTTTTGAGCAATGTAGCGAGTGCCAATCCTGCCGAACCTTCGACCATCATTTGCCGGTTTTTGATGAGCCAGAGCAATGCGTGTGCAATCTCTTTTTCGGAAATTAAGATAAATTTATCGACCAATTTTTTACACAAATCGAAAGTAATTGCACCTTGTTCGATGCCGCCTGCTGTGCCGTCGGAGAGTGTGGGTTTTGCGATTAATTCTTCGATGATATGCCCGCGTTCGATGGAAACAGACATTTCAGGGCTATTTTCGGGCTGACATCCAATAACTTCAATATCAGCATTATACGACTTCAAATACCCGCCAATACCCGCTATCAAACCGCCTCCACCGACAGGAACAAACACCGTCTCCACTTCCGGTAAATCCTGTGCAATTTCCAAACCAATCGTACCTTGTCCGGCGATGATGTCGGGGTCATTATATGGATGTACGAGGATGTGTCCGTGCTTATTGGCGTATGCGCGGGTGTGGATTTCGGTTTCGAGGCTATCTTGTCCGTGAAAGTGTAAAGGCACACCAAAAGAGCGCAAATATTCCAACTTGGAAGGCGATACATGTTCAGGTAAAAAAACTTCCCCGCGCAAGCCCAATTTCTGAACCGCGTAGGCAAATCCCGCCGCATGATTGCCCGTAGAAGCCGCGACAAAAGTTCTATTTTGCCGTTCTGATTCGGGAATAGAAAGCAGTTTATTCATCGCCCCACGCAACTTAAATGACCCGGTGAGTTGCCAATTTTCCAACTTCAAATACACATTTGCACCAGTCATCTGACTTAGCAAAACGCTGTGTTCGAGTGGTGTATGGCGAATGTGCGGACGGATACGCGTGTGTGCTTCGGTGAAATTCATGGT
Organism: uncultured Saprospiraceae bacterium; assembly: GCA_937930625.1. GTDB lineage: Bacteria > Bacteroidota > Bacteroidia > Chitinophagales > Saprospiraceae > JAHDEO01. Next base: position 7,351 of record CALHBW010000208.1, read on the forward strand.
GATGTGCTGATGTGCTGATGTGCTGATGTGCTGATGTGCTGATGTGCTGATGTGCTGATGTGCTGATGTGCTGATGTGCTGATGTACTGATGTGCTGATGTGCTGATGTGCTGATGTACTGATGTGCTGATGTGCTGATGTACTGATGTGCTGATGTGCGATGTGCGATGTGCTGATGTGGGTTCTTTGACATTTTTTGCAAATAGTGTCTCACGCGGAGAACGCAGAGGTCGCAGAGAGTTGATTATCAGCACTCTGCGTTCTTTGCGAACTCTGCGTGAAAAGAGCGTTTTATTGAATTTGCAAAAACTGTCAAAGAACCCTGATGTGTTAATGCACTGACACATTTTGAACTGTACCGAGTTAATGCACGTCAACACATCAGCACGTCAGCACGTCAGCACATCAAACCTCTTTACATTTCTTCTCTACGCCCTTTCTGAATTTGCATTTCTTTTCGAGTACGCCGTCTTGATTATAGTATTTCCAGCAACCTTGTTTGTAGCCGTTGCTAATCTTTCCGGTAGTTGTGCCGGTGCCTGTATTGAAAGTGTATTTGCCGTCTTGTTGCTTGAATTGAGCGATAGCCAACATATCTTCCTGATAACGTGGAATGGGAGAAGTGCCGTCTTGCTCAAGTTTTAG
>CALHBW010000209.1 GCA_937930625.1 uncultured Saprospiraceae bacterium
AATTGCAGTTGACACTTTCATCTTCAAATTAAAATAATGTAAAATGTAAAATAATAAATGTAAAATGTAAAAGTTGTAGGACGCGAGTGAACGCGAGGTGTTTTTATTTTGTTGATTTTTAAATTTTTAAACAATAAAAAAACGAAAATATATTGTACACGTACTACAAGCACTTTTACACCTGTCCCGACGAATGACGGGATTTTAAATTTATTATTTTACATTTTACATTTCAAAAAAGTGTCAACTACTTTTACAACAAATTTAAACATGCCAAGAATATTGCTCTTAATGGGTTCATTGACTTGTAAGATAATAGAGGAAAAATAACATATTAGTAAATTAATAATACTTTTGATGTTGCTGATTTCAACGGTATCATATTCTCAAATGCAATTAGTGTTTTATGTTGATGATGTTGAAGTTGTAGAATACTTAACGCTAAATTTCTGTGTTGACGATGAGGGGAAAATAAGCAGCACGACGATAATTCCGGAGAAAACAAATTATAAGAATCAAGAAAATATCAAAAAGATAGTTGATGCTCATAAAGGAGTTGAATTTTGCACCGATTGTAAAAATGATTGTTATGATTACACTTTCCCTGTTGTAAACATAAAATACGAATATAAGGAATTGAGTGAATCCGAATGTAAGAAGTGTGATGTTTATAAAAAAGGAAAATATAAATATGATAATTTTTTATTAACAAACACAACAATAAAAAGGCGAGGAAATGTCCAAATTGAGAAGGATGCAAAATTGAAACTGAGGTTAAAATTAAGCATTGAATGGAGTTCACCCTGTGAATATACGATGACTTATTTGAAAGTAAATCAAAAAGAATATAAATATTTATTGGGAGAGCAGATAGATGTAAAGATTATTGAAATTTTAGACAATGGAGACTATGTCTATCAATTCAGTTTGCTTGGGCAAAAAGAAACAGGAGTAATTAAAAAACTGGATTAGATTATTTACTCGTTTCTAAATCGAAGTTTTATTTTTTGTTTTATCGGTAGGCATGAAAAAATTACTCCTCACAGGCGCGTCCGGCTTCTTGGGACGGCATATCTTACAAGCTGCACAAAGCGACTGGAAAATCATCGGTACATACCACGAAAATGCACCAAAAGAACAAGGTGAATTTCAACAGATAAACTTGACACAAAAGGGTAGGGTAGAGGCTCTATTTGAAAAGATAAAACCCGATGCGGTGATACATATCGCAGCCCTTTCCAAAGCTGCTTTGTGCGAATCGAATCCCGCATTTTCCCGCCAAATTAATGTAGAAGTTCCTCGTCAAATCGCCAAGCAATGCGCTAAGGTAAATATTCCCTTACTTTTCACTTCCACTGACCTTGTTTTTGACGGGAAAAATGCACCTTACTACGAAACAGACACACCAAATCCATTAAGCGAATACGGATTGCAAAAAGCTGATGCCGAGCGAGCGATACTACTTGAATATCCACATTCAACCGTATGCCGTATGCCACTGATGTACGGTAATTCGCCTAACACAAAAAACTTCTTTTTAGATTGGATGCACCGCTTGGAAAACGGCGTTTTACTAAAAGCATTTACCGACGAATATCGCACACCCGTACATGCGGCGGACGCTGCGCGAGGTTTATTTTTATTACTCGAAAAAGAAAAAACGGGCATATGGCATTTAGGTGGAAAAGCGTCTATTTCGCGTTATGATTTTGCCATGCAAATGGTAGAGATTTTCGGATTTTCACAAGCAAATGTACAAGCATTCACCCAAGCTGAATTGAACCTAACCGCACCGCGTCCTGCGGATGTTTCGATGGATAGTACACGGGCATTTAAGTTGGGATATAAGCCTGAACTTCCTTTTGAAGTATTTAAAAAAATGGCTAATTTTTGATGTTGAAAAAGTGTAAAATCGAGAAAATTGTGACTTGGGAATAATTGACAAATCTGGTGTAGTGATTGGTGATTAGTTTATTCACATACTAAAAAAACAAAAGCAACCGTCATGCTGAATTTATTTCTCCCGTACAGCTGTTGGGACTCCCGAACCATAGAAAATCAATGCTGCACAAAAGCTCATAGCTCATTGTTTACAAGTAACATACGAAAATTTAGGCTCACGCTTAATGTCGTGCTTGTGGCTTGGGAGATTCTGAACCCGCGATAGCTAGGGTCAGAAAGACGTTTTGGTTTGAGAGGGTGGTAGCATGAAGGAATCGCTATTTCAATGCACTTGTAAATTGCTGAATAGCGGCTTTCAATTCCTTCAATTGTTCATCATTCAATTTGCCATCTTGCATATTTTGTGGGAAGGAAGGCAAACCGTAAGCTGCTGCAATATTCGCACCTTGATAGGGTAAAGTATGCTCTAAAAATTTCCGATTAGTTGCTCCGCCACCACCGCCGGGAGAGGTACTCATCAGCAATACGGGCTTGTCCGCAAATACCTTTTTTCCTCTGCGACTCAACCAGTCTAAAATGTTTTTGAAAAATGCCGGTGTACCACCATTATGTTCGGGCGACGAAATGATGAATCCGTCGTATTCGCCTATCTGTTTGATGAGTTTGCTAATCAAATCGGGTGTTTGGTCGGGATCCATATCTATCGAATAAATCGGGATGTCCCATTTTCTAATATCCAATACATTTACCTCCAAATCATCAATTAATGAAGCCGTATAATTGACCAATTGATGATTCATGGATTTAGAATAATTGCTACCTGCAAATGCGAGTATCTTTTTCATAAATTTAATTTTTGTTATGTGTAATTTTTAGAAACGTAAAACAATTTTGTAAATCATAATTCGCATGACGATTTGCAAAATCGTTTTACATTGTGTTGCACTATTCTTTTGCAATCTGATTTCGTATGGTACTGAGAAACTCTTTGGTAATACCAAGATAAGAGGCAATCATGTATTGAGGAACACGCTGTACTATTTCGGGATATTCATCAAGAAAAAGCAAATATCGCTCGCGGGCAGATAGCGAGTAATTCCGCACAATCCGCTTTTGTGTGTGTACATAAGCCTTCTGAATGATGAGTCGAAAAAATCGCTCTAACTTGGGTATAGCCTCATAAAGTGCTTCCAAATCAGTGTAAGAAATCTGGATAACTTCACTGTTTTCCAAACATTGTACATTAAAATCGGCAGGTGTTTGCGTAATCAAACTCCCCAAATCTCCCACCCACCAAGCTTCAATCCCAAAGGTAATAATATGCTCATTTCCATTATCATCCAAATAGAAAGTCCTGACCTTGCCCGACACAATATACGTGTGATACCTACACACATCACCACTCTGTACAATGTATTGCCCCTTCAAATAGTTTCTGTGTTTGAGTTTGGATTTCAAGACAGAAACTTCATCATTCGTTAGATTGATGTGGCGGTTTATATATTGTAAAATATCGTTCATGTTTGCATTTGTAATCGCTATCGGTTGGCAGCCATCTTTGAATCATAACACTAATTGGGAACAAGTTGTTTTAGTTCTTCACCGAAGTTGAATATGAAGCACCGAAACTTCAAAAAGTCAATCAACATTCGATGTCAAATTCTTAATTAGCAAGAGAGTAGGGCGACGAATGAAGTAAGTTTTGATTGAAATAATAGATTGAATATTTCCTTGATTGTTGGAATAAAATGATGTTGCCCAAAAGTGTTACTAATGAATGTTGCGGTGTTTTTTAGGGGAATGTAGGCGCGAGCGTTTTTCCATAAAAAAAATAAAAAATTACGTTTGTATTGCGTTTGTTTTGAATGTTCTGTGAAACGCTTAGTTCTGGTGATTGAAATACAAATTCAACTTGGCTGACATTTTGCAAATGGCAGACAAGTTGAATTTGTATTTCAATTTAAAATCAACTAATTACAAAATTGATTTTCAATAAAATAAAAAAATGTTGTTGTCTGCCATTTGCAAAATGTCAGCCAACTCGCGCCACCGCAAAGCCAGCTAAAAATGGGTAGATGTAAGGCTGGTTCTCGGTGAGCTTGCCTTGCGTTTTTGAAAATGCAAGGCAAGTTTTGAGCATTATATTTATAGCACTATCTAAGTACGCCGTCATTTTGGAATCTGTGTGGGCGCGGACTGGAAGTGCCGCGCTACATTCCTGCCAAATCGCGGACGGTTTGGAAATCAAAATCTTGGGTGGTGAAGCCATGTGTGCAGTGATATGTCGTAACATCCAAGCCTTCTTCATCGACGAAATCGACAATATCTTGTGCCAAGTGTATGATGCGGTCTTGGTCTTCAGCACTGAAGGTATCCCAGACAAATACGAAGCCGGGATTGACCAAATCATTGAAATAAATAGTCTTGGTGAAGGGCTTGTAGAGTACGATATAATCGTCGTCTTCGGCGTGGTCTGAGGGGATGGTGTAGAGGTCGATTTGCTCATTGCCTGTGCCAACCGTCATGTGGTCGGTGACTCCGATGACGTTGATATTGTTGCCGCTGATGGGGTTCGGGATTACCGTACTTGGTCTTTGCAAGATGTCTTCCATAAACGATTTTGACCCTGCACCGACAATCAATTCGCCACCTTCGGCGAGGTTGCCGCGTACACCGCCTGCATGGTCGAAGTGATTGTGAGAATTGACCACATATTTGATAGCTGCGGTGCTAAAATCGCTTCTGATTTTGCCTAAAACAGCCGCAGAACGACGGTCATTGACCGGCGAATCATAGAGCAATAATTGACCATCAACCTTGAAGGCGTAGGTGTAGTGCGACTGGAAATCGCCCGATATGCGATAGGCATTATCGTCATTGGCAACCAACTCGGAGGGCAAAGCCAAAGGCGAAGTTTGGTCCACCAATTCAACCGGAAAATCTATGGGGAAGGTCTGTAATATGGTTCTGTAATGAAATTGGGAGGACAAATGCCCGTGTTTTGCCTCGCTTTCGTCGTAAGTCCATGCCTCTGCCGTCGTTACGGTGAGTTCGGAAGGGTCGAAAGTGGGGTTGATTTGCTGATTGCTTCGGGTCTCTGTGCGTATGAGATTGCCGTCGAGGATGTGTTCGAGTTTTTGGGGAGATTGGATGCCATTTACCGTTGTCCAATTGCTGTAAATGACTTCGTAAATGACATCGCCCAAAAGCGGGTCGTTTTCGAGAACTTGTGCTTTGAGGGGCAATTTGGTGTCGATATCAATGAGCAATTCGATGTCGGGCGTAGCCGTACCAAAGCCCAAATCGGAGGTGTTGAAACCGACATTGAGCGTGCCATAATCCGCGCCACTCACGTCGCGGGAAGCTATCATTTTGGTAAGGGCGAGGGGCGAAGACATGATTAAAGTTTTTTGTCGGGCAGCGATTTTTGTGGAAAACATCGGGTCGCCCTCTACGCCAAAACTGCCGAAATGTGCCGGAAATGTGCCGGTGATTCCTTCTGATTTGCCATTGGTATGGTCTATGGTTTCGACGAAATCAAAGTTGGTGAAATAGGCGTATTCGGCTTCTACTTGCCAGTCTTGTTTGGATTGTGTGCCATCCAAATTGTAGAGTAATGAGTAGGTGAAATCCGCGACTTTTCCATCGACAGGTTCGGGGTCTTCCTGAAATTCAAAGGCAATGCCCGTTGAATTGTATTGTATGGTGTTGGCATTGTCGATGTTGGTTTTGCCGCCTAATGCGTCTTGCATTTCGCTGAATAACAGGGTATTATCTTGTGCAGGTTGTTCGTCGTCTTTACAAGCGGTGATGGTGAAAACCGCCAATAGCACAACAAGAAGTTGTCTGTTGAATTTGATTTTTTCTAATAAAAACATACACTATCTTTTTAATTCTGAATTTTGAATGAATGAATTTTGAATGTTCTAACTCATTAATTTTTTTTGTATAAAAAAATCAGAATAATTTTAATTAATAGTGCAAAGGTCGGCGATATTATTGGTGAGAAAAATAAGGTGGTTTAAGAAATGGGGTTAAGGTAGTTTAATTTTTTTGGGGGGATTAATGCCAATCATGTCTACAAAACCTACATTGCTTTGCAAAAGGAGTTCTGGCTAAAGCTCCACAGCTTGGACAATTGT
>CALHBW010000210.1 GCA_937930625.1 uncultured Saprospiraceae bacterium
AGTCTATTGATACCCCACAGAATAAAAAACTCATTTGAATTGAATTTCTAAATTTCATAACTCATTGATAATTAATTATAAACTTAAAATGAATTTTTATAAAATAAGTTAATTTTTAAAATTATAATTATTTGATAATCAAAAATATATATTCTGTGGGGTATCAATAGACTCGAAAAGTTTAGTAAACGGGGTACATCATTTTTATTTGTAATAAAGTGTCAACTACTATTCTAAACATGCCTAATATTTTCCGAAATTTATGCCGTTCACAGTATAACCCTCTGCGAACTCTGCGCGCTCTGCGTGAAAAAGTGTCAACTACTTTTACAACAAATCTAAACATGCCTAAATTAAAACGTAAAAAAATGCTACTACACGGAGCTATCGGCGATGCTTATGGTGCGGGATTTGAGTTCGCGCCTATGGAAAAAATCAGGCAGTACAATACCATATCGCGTTATGAACAACATCCTATATTTCCTGAAATTCAAGGGAAATACACAGACGACACACAAATGTCGATTGCCATTGCCGAATTATTAATTAACAATATAGCATGGACACCGGAAAATATTGCGGATAAATTTGTAGAATGTTTCAAAAGAGACCCGCGAAGGGGCTATGCGAAGCGATTTTATCAATTTTTGACCGAAATAAAAGACGGCGCGGAATTATTACAAAAAATCCACCCGAAAAGCGAACGTAATGGCGCAGCAATGCGTGCCTATCCGCTTGGGATTTTGAAAGATGAGTTGGAAATCAAAACCAAATGCAGGATGCAAGCCGGCATCACGCATCAGACCGAAAAAGCAATGAAAGCTGCGGAAGCGATAGCACTCACGTGTCATTTTTTTATCCATAAAAAAGGAGAAAAAGATGATTTAGGGATGTATTTATCTGATATTCAGCAGTATAAATGGAATACCGATTGGGATGGAGAAGTAGGAGTGGATGCGCTGCAAACTGTCGAAGCCGTCCTAACAGTATTGGAGCAAGAAACAACCTTGACGAATATGCTGAAACGCAGCGTCAACTTTGGCGGAGATGTAGATACGGTGGCTTCACTGACTTTGGCAATAGGCAGCCTAATGCCATCTGTACAAAATGATTTGCCCAAATTTTTATATGATGACTTGGAGAATGGAGCATATGGCAGGGATTATATGCGTAAATTGGATGAGTTGCTCTTTAAAATGAGTAAATGAATAGATGAGTAAATGCGTAAATGAATTTGGAATCATTTACTCATTTACTCATTTCATCATTTACTCATTCTTCTATTTCTGCTCAATTTCTTTGATGGCATTAGACATTTCAATAAAAATATCCATTTCCTTTTGAGCATAAGCCGATGGGTTGGACGCCTTGAGTGACGCGAGTGCTTTACGCTTCTTGACAGCATTGACTGCTATTTCATGGATTTGTTTTTTCTGCACATCGGTATATGTGGCACCTTGCGTGAGCATATCCACTAATTTTTGCGCTTCTTGTTCGGGCGTGTCAGGTGCTTTTTGCACTTTAACGGGAGCTTCATTAACCTTGGCTTCGGGAGCTTCTTGTGCATACGCACCCAATCCAAATAACATTACACAGAGACTGAATAATAATTTTTTCATGTTTGATTTTTTATAAAAAATAAAATTGTATAATTGTAAAATTGTGCAATTGAAAATGCTTGTAGTACAAGGAGAATGAAAAAATAACACGCTCACAGTCATACAATCACGCAATTTCACAATCACAATATACCAAATTTACTGCCAATTCTTATTGCGCTATCCTTTGGCTGATTGAAATTTTTTGTATTGCATGCTTTTTTGAATAATTGCCTGATACTGCGTTTGTTGTTCGGGCTTGAGTATGCGTAATATTTTGGCATTGGTATCTTCAAAAAGTGCAGCGTGTTTGCGCGGAATAATATCGCTTTGAGCATATTTCGCGATTTCGTCCATCTTTTTCGCGGCATCAAAGTTGATTTTATACATGGCTTCGCGTTGTGCGGCAGAGATGTTGAGCACGCGCGCAATTTGGTTCGTAACCGCCTCTGCCCGTTCTGCGGGAGGCAGGTCAGTAGAAACAGTAGTGATAGAAATATTATTAATGGCTGCCTGACGAGCCACGTTACTTTGAGCAAATAAACCAAGCGTAAATAAAGTCGCCAAAAGGCTGAATAGTATTTTTTTCATTTTAATTTGTGTAACGAGTTACAGATTACGGGGTGCGAGTTACGGGTTATTGATATAATTATTGAATGGTACAAATTTCAGAAAATTAAGAATATATGGAAAAGCCTCCAACGGAACATGTTCCATTGAAAAAAACTCCCTAACGTGGCGAAGCCACTACCATTGTTTTATTGTTTCATAGTTGAAGTGAGTTTTTTGCGAAGCAAAAAACCGTAATAACAATTCAACAATGAAGCAATTCAACAATGATAACTTTTAGTCTAAATCTCAATTCTTGCCAAAATAGCACAAGAGTTCACGATTTAGGTAATAATTACCCGAAATTTATACGGAATTATTCGACAATCTTTTCAAAAGTAAAACATCAGGTAACTCGTAACTCGCAACTCGCAACCTATTTAATAGCGTTAATATCGTTAAAATCATTTAGATGCCCAATTTTAGCGAAAAAAATCATTACTTTTTTTGAAAAACTCCTTAGAATGATAGCGAATATCACGATTCAAAGAAGGGATGTGGCATATTTTTAAATTTAATTTTAATATTTTATATATTTTTTCTCATTTAAAATTGACATTGAGCTTAAAATTAACTATCTTACACATGGAATTTATTATTATTGGCGCATTATTCATTTCAGGAATCATTCAATTAATATATTGGGGCGTCATTTTTACGAGATTCGCATGGTACAATCCCCCCAAACAAAACATACCTAACCAATCTCCCGAACCTGTCTCTGTCATTATCTGTGCGAAAAATGAAGAGGAAAATCTACGGGAGAATTTACCACATATTTTACGGCAAGAATATTTTGACTACGAAGTTTTGGTCGTCAATGACGGCTCGACGGACGGTACGGCGCAAGTGTTGAATGATTTTCAAAAAGAATACGAACACTTACGCATACTGCATATTCCTACAGATGCCTCTCGTACAATGAAGGGCAAAAAATACGCGCTAAGTCAGGGTATAGAGGCGAGTAAGCATGAATTATTATTATTGACAGATGCGGATTGCCAACCTGCAAGTGAGCATTGGATTGAAGGAATGCAAGCAGTAATTGATGAAAAAAAACAAATTGGATTAGGCTACGGACCTTTTTTTACAAAAAACAGACATTTAAATCGCTTCGCCAGATTTGAGACCGTTTATACCGCAATTCAATATTTTTCTGCAGCACTTTGGGGTTTTCCGTATATGGGTGTAGGGCGAAATTTAATATACAAAAAATCTCTTTACGTTGAAAATCAAGGATTTAAGAATCATGCTCATATCACATCCGGCGATGATGATTTATTTATGAGCGAAGTATCTACGAAAAATAATACTACGATATGCCTTGAAAAAAGTTGCTTTATGTACTCAAAAAGTGAGACGCGAATTACATATTATTATAAAATAAAATATAGACACAATACAACAGGAAAACATTACAGAACAATACATAGGATTTTTCTCGGAGGGTTATCTATGTCACATTTTCTTTTTTATTTCAGTTTTTTGCTGTCAATTATATTTCACCTTAGCATCGAAACGGCGGTTATTATATATCTAATGAGATTAATTATAGTACTGCTTGTTTACGCAAAAACAGCACAAAAGTTACACGAACATCATCTAACACTATGGATACCCATATTTGACTTCTTGCTGTTGTTCTATTTTATTTTACTCACTCCCGCACTTTTGTCGGGCAACACCAAGTCATGGAAATAAATCAAAACAGAAGACGCTCAGCACCTGCGGTTGGCTACCGCGCTGCCTCGAACACCAACTTATCTGACAGAGCAGTTGAAGATTACGAAATCGTTCAACGTGCCGTCCAATACCAAGAAGAACGCGCTTATGCAGAACTGATGAATCGCTATAAAGAAGCCATCTTCAATATGATGTTGAAAATGGTGCATAATAGAGAGGATGCAGACGACCTCACGCTTGAGGCTTTCGGCAAAGCTTTTAGTAAGCTCGCTACTTACACACCAAGATATGCCTTCAGCACTTGGTTATTCAAAATAGCTATCAATAATTGTATTGATTTCATTAGAAAGAAAAAACTGAATATGCTCTCTATCGACGACCCGATTGAGATGGACAGCAGTCAGAACTATTCTAATAATTTGCGCTCCGGCAATCTTGACCCGGAAGAAAAGTATATTCGTGACCAAAAGCTCATGCTCATGCGTAGCTATTTGCGTCAACTCAATCCCAAATACCGATTGATGATAGAACTCCGCTTCTTTGAAGAATTGACCTACGACGAAATCGCTAAGGAATTAGAAATTCCTCTCGGTACTGTCAAGGCACAACTCTTCAGAGCCAAAGAACTCCTCACGGCTTTGATGGCAAATTCTCATCGAAGAGGACACCTTTGATAATGATTAATGGTCAATGGTTAATATTTTGATTTTCGCATAGCGAAAACTCCATATTAATCTCATTCAACAAGAAAAATTAACCATTGACCATTAACAATTAACCATTCAAAAATAAAGATTCATTTTTTGTAGTAAATCAATTCGACAAGTGCAGGGCGTGTTTCCGTAAGGAAGCGCGCCTTCACAGTTTTTATACGTGCTGATGTACTGACGTGTTGGTGTGCTGATGTACTGACGTACTGATGTAAGGATATCGGCAGGTATCGGTTGTTTTTACTTTGTAAAAATGATACATTTGCACTTGAGACACCACAAAAAATTACGTCAGCACGTCAGTACGTCCATACATCAACACATAGAAACGTCAGCACGTCAGCACATCAACACGTCAGCACATGGTAAAGACAGATATATTGGTCGTAGGCGCAGGAATTGCCGGATTGACCTTTGCATTGAAAACGGCGCACCGCCGTCCTGACCTGAAAATCACCGTACTAACTAAGACAAATCGTGAAGAAAGCAACACGCGCTACGCGCAAGGAGGCGTGGCTGCGGTATGGGATTTTGAGACAGATTCTTACAAAAAACATATTGAAGATACGCTGGACGCAGGTGATGGTTTGTGCGATGAGGATATTGTGGAAATTGTAGTAAAAGAAGGACCTGAACGCGTGAAAGAAATTATCGAATGGGGAACGCGATTTGATAAACACGGAGCAACATACGACTTGGGAAAAGAAGGCGGACATTCCGAAAATCGTATTCTACATTATAAAGATTATACCGGTTGGGAGATACTACGCGCGATGCTCGAAAAGGCGAAAACGATGCCCAACATCGAGATTCACGACCACTTTTTTGCTGTTGATTTGATTTCTCAACACCACTTGGGGCATGTCGTCACGCGACTCAATACCAATATTGAATGTTACGGTGCGTATGTGTTGGATTTGGCGACAAATCATATTGAAACCATCTTAGCAAAAATTACAGTCGTAGCAACCGGCGGCGCGGGGCAAGTGTATCGTAGCACGACCAATCCTGTCATTGCCACGGGCGATGGCATCGCTATGGCATACCGTATGAAAGGGCGTTTGGAAAATATGGAATTTGTCCAATTCCACCCAACTTCGCTCTTCAATCCGGCGGGCGAAAATCCGGCGTTTTTGGTATCGGAAGCGGTGCGTGGTTTTGGGGCGATTTTGAAGAGCAAAGAAGGCGAAGAATTTATGCACCTCTACGACGAGCGCAAGTCACTCGCACCCCGCGACATCGTGGCACGCGCCATCGATAATGAAATGAAAAAACGCGGTGACGAACACATGTGCCTTGATTGTTCGCACTTGGATAAAGAGAAATTTATCGCACATTTCCCGACGATTTATGAAAAATGTATGAGCCTCGGCATCGACCCGATGAAAGATTTAATTCCCGTCGTACCCGCTGCACATTACGTATGCGGAGGTATCAAAACAGATGAGATAGGACGCACTTCTGTGAAAAATATGTACGCCTGTGGCGAATGTACCAGTAGCGGTTTGCATGGTGCTAATCGCTTGGCATCCAATTCCTTATTAGAAGCGATGGTATTTGCTCATCGTATATTTGAAGAAGTTGTTGAAAGAGTGGATGATATAGAAATCAAGGCGAATATTCCACAATGGAACGCCGAAAGCACCAGCGACCCGAAAGAAATGGTACTCATCACGCAGAGCATGAAAGAGTTGAAGGAAATTATGAGTAATTATGTGGGCATTGTACGCTCGAATGTGCGTCTGAAACGTGCCGCAGACCGCCTACTTTTACTTTATAATGAAACCGAACGACTCTACGGTTCTACAACGCTTTCCCCCCAACTCATGGAGCTTCGTAACCTGATTACAATTGGCTATCTCATCACGACTTCTGCCCAAATGCGCCGCGAAAGCCGAGGCTTACATTACACGACAGATTATCCTGAAAAATTGGGTTTTGCAGAAACGGTACTGCGTTGAGTTCAGAAATTTTAAACATGCTCTAAATGCAACCCTTTTGAAAACAATAAGTAGTAAGTATTGAATAATCGACATCTTTTGAGCAGGGTATTTTTTTGTCAGACGAAGCTCATTTTGACGATTATAGCCGAGCTACATGAGGAAAAATAGCTGAAGTATGGCGAAAAAAGACACGTTCAAAAATGTCGATTATTTGATGCTTACTAAGTGCAAGTACAAATTCAAGCGTCAAGTTCAAGTTCAATAATTAATTCACTTTCAGTGAATTATGAAACATTAAAGTGTCGCTTAGTTCAGTCCAACCACTTACTTAGCTACTTTTATACGTATAAGTACTTTGTTTATGTTTTTGTTGGCGATTTTAGGTTCTTTGATAATTTTTGCAAATTCAATAAAACGCTCTTTTCACGCAGAGAACGCAGTGTGCTGATAATCAATTCTCTGCGACCTCTGCGTTCTCCGCGTGAGACACTATTTGCAAAAATTGTCAAAGAACCGGATTTTATTTAGAGCATGTTTATACTGTGAACGGCATAAATTTCGGAAAATGGAAATCTGGCGCACCTACTCGTCAGACGAATCCCTTTATTCAGTGCGAATATTTTATGAGGCAAATCATTGCGTTTCACAAAAACCTTCGTCTGCCGAGTAGTACCCGAAAGCAAACTTAAACATGCTCTTAAAAAACTGTTAACTTTTTATAAGATTGAGTAATGAAGAGAAAACAACCCGAATTAACAATTCATTATTTTGAATTTACTTAAAAAACATACGAATGAATCAATTTTATATTTTGTTAAAAAATAAATAATTAAGTGACCTTAAGTTAACTTCCCGTCTCAACATCAAAATACTAATTATAAAATTTTTATAATTTAAACAATGATATAGAAAACCACAGCTCTCCACCGAAACTCTCCGTATTCACTTCTGCAAATTTCCACACACATCCAAATAACAATTTTCCACCTTTTTGTCTACCTGTAATAGTTTAGCAGCAAATGCTTGTACTAAACTAAATGTCATTTTCATGCCTGATAATTTGCTGAAAGCAAGTTATTATTGGCTTGAATATGATGTTTGAGTTTGTATTTGCACTAAGGCAACTGGACTTTGGACATTGGGGAACTGGGAAATTAGGCTAACGAAGACATAATTCGCTGTTTATCCGTAAAATAAAAATTGCAATAAAAATAATTCAAGGTGAAATGCAAATCAGCATAAGTTACTGATAATGAGTATTTTATCTAATTTTCCGGTTTCCTAATTACCTGATGTCCAAAGTCCAGTAAGCAATATTCGTATAGACAAAAACATGATTATTAAGCGTATATTTTTATAGAACATTGATTATTATGAACAAACTAAAAATAGCACTATGTCTCTGCATAGTGAGCTTTACCTTCTATGCTCAGGCACAACAAACTCCCACGAATCCCAATGCCAATCAAAAAACGAAGAACATTCTTAATTATCTCCATAATTTGAAGGGAAACGGCATTTTATCCGGTCAGGAAAGTATGTATTGGAATTGGCAAAATCAGACGCCAAGCATTGCCACACAAGACCAATACATTCACAATCTGACAGGTAAATATCCGGCTGTATATAGCAGTGATTTTGGTGATTTTCAAATTAATGACTATCAAACCAACGAAGCAGAATGCAATGCGGTACGTGATGATGTAGTCAATGCCATCAGAGCATATGCCGGACGCGGAGCATTAATCACCATGTCGTATCACATGCGTCCACCGACAGTGGGTGTTTGCGCGGATTATAACGAGATTAGAAACCCACAGGACGATAACGGAAATTTTATCACTTTGACGGATGCCCAAATTGACCAGATAACAACACCGGGCACCGCCCAATACAACGCCACGATAGAGCGATTTGACCAAATCGCAGCTTATTTTAAAGAACTTGAAAATGAGGATATAACTGTACTTTGGCGACCTTTCCACGAGATGAACGGCGGCTGGTTTTGGTGGGGGCAGTTGACCCCGTCAAAGTATATCGACTTGTGGAATATGATGTACGACCGCCTGACCAATTATCACGGCTGCAACAATTTACTGTGGGTATGGAGCGTCAATTATTACAATCAAGATCAGAACCCGGGTGTCTATTATCCCGGTGATTCGAGGGTAGATGTTTTGGGGGCAGATATTTACACCGACCCCTTTCATGGAGGTGCATACGCACAATATATTTACGACGACCTCAACACATGGGGCGGTGGCAAACCCATTGCTTTTACCGAAAACGGAACTATGCCCGACGTGAATACCATTAAAAATACCATGCCCAATATGGTTTATTGGCTCACATGGTTTACGCACTACGATTCCAATTACAATTCCAACTCCTTATACCAAAGCAATTACGGCAACCCATACACCATAACGCTGGACGAATTGCCCGATTTTGACAACACCTGCCCGCCTACGGGTACGCCTTGCAATGACGGCAACCCTAACACCACCAATGACCAAGAAGACGGCAACTGCAATTGCGTAGGTACACCCATACAAAGCGATTGCGAACTTATCAGTAATGGCAATTTTGATAACGATACATCCGCTTGGGGTTCATGGAATTGTACCCCTTCTGCTTCCGGTGGGACAGCCAATATTACAAGCATCAATGCAGGGGCAAACGCCTGGGATGCAGGATTTTCGCAAAGTGGCGTTACACTCGAACAAGGCAAAACTTACACGATTACTTTCCGTGCAAAGGCAGACAACAACCGTAGTTTCGATTTG
>CALHBW010000211.1 GCA_937930625.1 uncultured Saprospiraceae bacterium
AAGCGATAAACCACTTGATACCTATGCGGTAAGTGTAGATGAAGTGGAAGATTTGACGGGACTTGATTTTTTTGCCGACCTGCCCGATGATATTGAAGAAAAATTAGAAAGAAAATATCAAGTAGGAAGGTGGCCCTTCGATGAAGAACGCTACCGTGAAAGAATTTTTATTTGGAATAAACACTAAAATCAAAAAAGTATCTTACAAAGATAAAATTATCTAATTAATAAAAATTTCATATTTAAACTAATTGATAATTAAGTTAAATAAATATTTATTTTATTAAAAATAAATTCAAAAAACATGCTTATTCAATAAATGCAATAATTCAATTATATACCAATAAAATTATTTTTTAAAAATTTTCTTTTGTATCTTGTGACCGATTTAAGAGCTTACGTCTCAAAATTGAATTTAAAGAAAATACATTATTCATTTTTTTAAAGAATAATTTAAAGATAAAATACATTGTTCACTTATAGACTCTTATCTATAAAAGATTTGAATAATAAATTAGTGTTTCAATGTGAAAGATGCTTCATGAGTGCTTAAGTAGAGAAAGGTGTTCTTGCCTCCGGGCAGGACGCCTTTTTTCTTTTTTACAAAGTTCTAAAATGGAAAACTTGACTACGCGTTTAAGTTTACTTAACTCTAATAATCCGTAAATTACAAAATATTGTCATTCAACGAATTGTAAAAAACTATGAACTATGAACTGGCAACTATGAACTGATGTCCGAAAACTTGGCACAATATTTAGCAGAAGTTAAGTGTTCCTGATAGTGAACAAAAGAATTATCAGAATTTTAATTTGACTCGAACTAATATTTATACTTAAAAAGATGCAGAAAATAATGCTCATACTTGTTGCCCTGATGGCATTTTGTACAGTCGGGATTGCACAACCGGAGGAGGAAACGCCGAGAGAGGGGAAGACAGTATCTGAAACCCTCAAAGCAATGAATGGAGAGTGGCGTATGATGTACAAAATTATTAGTGATACCATTAGAGTTTACGACCGTCAGTACCAAGTCAACCCTGAAACCAATCGGTACGAACTACGAAAAGACACCAGCAACATTCATATATTTGGAATTGATAATGTTGGAAATACCCCCTATAAAGTAAGCCGAGAAGATAGCAATGGGCAACTCATTGAAAATGACTGGAGTCCGTCCAAAGGTTCTTGGAGTCTTAAACAGACCGATACAGGAATCGACCTACACATTATCAATGCTTATTACAAAGGCTGCCCTACAATTGTGCGGCATATCGTCAATGTAAATGACCGACAACTCTGGTTGCAAGACTCACAAACCGGTACAGAATACTACTACGTAAAAAGATAAAACTCTGGACAGAAACTTCATTGTCCAATCAACATAAACAATCGCGGGGATTTTGCAATATGCAAAATTCCCGCTTTTATTTTATCCCAATAATTATCGGGATGAATGAGTGAATTTTAAATGTCTTAGTTAATTGATTATCAATAGGAAATGTTAATCTTATGAAATTATTTTGTGCTTAGATGATTCAAAATTCAAAATTCATTCATTCAAAATTATAAAACTGTCTGCAAGACACCTTTGTTAAAACAAATAAACGCTTATTTTTGCAGCTTAAAAATTGGTGAAAGAGATGAGATGAGAGAGACGAGACGAGAGAATTGAGACAAGAATACATAAATGTTCCTTCTTCTCTCGTCTCATTTCTCTCGTCTTTCGTCTCGTCTCTCAAATTAAAATTATGTCAAAAGAAATTGCAAACTGCTTAATTATTGGTTCCGGTCCTGCCGGATATACCGCAGCTATATACGCTTCACGCGCCAACCTCAAACCCATACTCTACACCGGACCTGAGCCGGGTGGTCAATTGATGATTACGACGGATGTTGAGAATTATCCGGGTTACAAGGATGGTATCATGGGACCTCAAATGATGGAAGATTTCAAAGCACAAGCCGAGCGATTCGGTACGGATGTTCGCTACGAAATGATTACAAAAGTCGATTTTTCGGGTTCGCCACACAAAGTCTGGACAGAAAGTGGCGACGAGATACACGCACATACTATCGTGATTGCTACAGGGGCAAGTGCCAAATGGTTGGGCTTGGACAATGAAAAACGCCTTGCCGAGTCCGGCGGTGGTGTTTCTGCTTGTGCGGTCTGCGATGGCTTCTTTTACAAAGGAAAAGAGGTCGCAGTAGTTGGTGCGGGCGATACGGCGGCAGAGGAAGCCTTGTACCTTTCCAATCTCTGTCCTACCGTACACATGTTTGTACGTCGCGATGAGATGCGCGCCTCCAAAATCATGCAACAACGTGTCGTAGCACGCGAAAATATCAAGATTCACTGGAATACGGAAACCGAAGATATTCTCGGTGAAAAGGAGGTCGAAGCCGTCCGCGTATTCAACAATAAAACGGGTGAAAAGACCGACATTCCACTTTCGGGTTTTTTCGTAGCCATCGGTCACAAGCCGAATACAGGCATCTTCAAAGATTGGCTTGATATGGACGAAACAGGTTATATCGTCACCAAAGCCGATAGTTCAAAAACCAATATCGCAGGCGTATTCGCGAGCGGTGACGCGCAAGACCACGTATATCGCCAAGCAGTGACGGCGGCAGGTACGGGTTGTATGGCTGCACTCGATGCCGAGCGTTGGTTGGGCGAACAGGGAATTGTTTGAGAAAAGAGAGGAGAGAGGTGAGACGCGAGACGAGAGAAAAGAAACGAGTCATTTCTCTTATCTCGCGTCTCTATTCTCGCGTCTCATTTCTCATTTCTCTCGTCTCACCTCTCTCGTCTCTTTTCTCACCTCTAAAATACTTTCGATAAACAGGCTTCCTCGCGGCAAATTGCAGCCACATCACCGGATACATCAGGTAATCGGTGAGTAGGGTAGGGGTCTTGTATTCAATATCGTCGATGATAATTGCGCCTGTTTCTGTGCGGATGATGCGGTGTTTATGTCGCCAATTTTTCAGAAAAAACGGCAATTTTATTCCTTCATCCACAAAATAAGCTTCATCGTCGGTGAGTTTATCTTCCACGATTTTGGCATTCCAATCTTGCGCTAAAAACCCCATTCCCAACCGAATATGTACTTCATCCCCCGTTTTGCTTCCATCAAATCTTTTTAATTCTAAAGGCAATAAAGGCGGCTTCAATGCCACAAACAAATCATGGTCAAAACGCTCATACACCGTTCGATAATCCTGTTCAACTTCTGTTTTGAGTAATATCTTCATTTCAAATTAATATTTTCATTGATATTT
This sequence comes from uncultured Saprospiraceae bacterium, assembly GCA_937930625.1. GTDB lineage: Bacteria > Bacteroidota > Bacteroidia > Chitinophagales > Saprospiraceae > JAHDEO01. The sequence goes on from CALHBW010000211.1 coordinate 3,285, forward strand.
TCATTTCAATATTTTCATTTTCATTGATATTTTCATTTTCATTGATATTTTCATTTCAATATTTTCATTTTCATTGATATTTTCATTTTAATTGTTCACTTATCCACTGCTGAAAATCCACAATATTTTGCCGACTCATCGTATGTGCTGTTTCATAGCTGTTAAAATTGCAGGGAATACCCATTTTCTCCAAAAAATCTTTATCAGCAAGCGCGTCCGGGAAAGGCAATACCGGGTCTTTTTTGCCATGCGAAATGAAAACAGACAAGTGAGATAGCTCATTCTTCCTCGCTAATTTGGCTTTTACCCAATCGGGAATATTACCGCTGAATGATGCGATGCCTTTAACCTTATCAGGCTGTGTCAGTCCCACACTATACGACATCATCGCGCCTTGACTGAATCCGCCCACGTACACCCGTTTTTCATCCACATTATACGCATCAACGAGTTGGTCAATAAAATCAATTAAAATAGTACGACTGTGCTCTGCCTGTTCAGTATTGATAATAGGCGTACCGCCCGGATTCGACTGATAATCATACCATTTGTAGCGTCCGCCACCTGCATCAAAAGGCGCACGTACCGAAACGATAGTCAGCCGTTGGTCTAACATCGGGGCAATGGCAAACAAGTCATCTTCATTACTTCGCAAACCATGCAAAAGCACCAACATAGGAGCTTTGCCATCAAATATTTGTGCCTGACGGACTTTATGCTCCATCAAAAAACGAATATCGGGAGATTTAGTTTTCGTTTGTGGAGTTTGCACACAGGATTGCGCCAATATTAAGCCGGAAATTAAAGCAAGATGAAATATTTTTTTCATGTATTATTCTTTTTATTAAATGTATTTATGATATTATAAAATATTGATAATTAGTGTTTTTTATAATGAAAAATAAATTATTTATATTTTTATAATAAATTTTCTGACACAAATAAAAGTACACAAACAAGCGATTTATGGTACAATTAAATTATCATCAAAACATTTTATATAAAAATAAATATTTGCAAAAGTGCATTTTACCCAACATTTATTCACTTAATTTCGTTTAAAACACTGATAAATTTTGCGAAAAATAATCGGTGAAATTCAATTTCTAATGAATGTTTGTATATTTGCCGTCACATTTTTTGTATTTTTTTATAAAAAACAATGAAGGCTCTATGTCTCCCTTAGACTTGAGCTTAGTAATAAAGAATAAGCCTATTCAATAATGGATTATTCCGAATTACTCAAACTTAAACTTAAAATGAGTTACAGGAAACGAATTGTGCTGTTACCGGGTTTTGGTGAAGACAAACGAATTTTTAGAAAAATTGCCCCATATCTTAGTGATTACGAACTCCTTTATATAGACTATCGAAGTGTATTAAATCAATTTACACCCGATAATATTGAAGTAAATGGCTTTATCAATGCCTTATGTGAGCATTACGACATCAATGAAGACGACATTTTAATTGGTCATTCATTGGGCGGGTATATTTCTCATCTATTGCGCCAACAATTGGGTTGTGACAACTGCCTTATCGCTTCATTTACCAACCCTAAGAAAATCAAACTACCCTATAATTATAAAAAATTAACAAAGTGGTTTACGGACAAAGGTGGATTCACTTCTATTCCGTTTCGACAAATTGTACGACTCAAATACCGCAATAGCCCTGCTTTGCCCGACCTCGAAAACTCCCTCGAAGTCTTTCAGGAATATGGCAAGCAGGATATTTACAAGCTCATTCGACTGCTACAACCACGATGGAAGGGCTGGCTTAAATGGCTGCTCCCTGCACCTGCCGAAGTAGCACCTTCCCTTATCTTACATCCGAAAAAAGACAGTATCGTAGCTCCACCGGACGAGCCGCACATCCAACTGCCCGGCAATCACTTCAGTCCCGTCACCTATCCCGAACTCGTCGGCAAACACCTCGAAGTATGGCTCATTCGCCTCAAGCGCGAAAAAGCACTCAAGATGGAAATCGAAGCCGAACTGCAAGGCATATCGGGTTGGGAGAATGCCGAATTGACTTATTGATGTATTTATCGCAAATTATCTCACGCAGAGGACGCGAAGTACGCAGAGATATGGATTCAGCACTCTGCGTACTTCGCGCTCTCCGCGTGAAAATCACCTATTGTGCAATTTGTAATGCACACAACACGCCAACACATCAGCACATTTAAGTTTTTTTTCGTATTTTCGCTTCAAATATAATACTGTGCAAACAACCGAATTTAATTGGACAACCAAAGACGCCCTTACTATCCGTGCAAGAGATTGGCAACCGGAAGGAGAAATTAAGGCAGTCATCGCATTGGTGCATGGCTTTGGCGAGCATTGCGAACGCTATGAACACGTCGCCGAGTTTTTTGGCAAAGACGGCTATGCAATGGTCGGTTATGACCGCCGTGGGCACGGCAAATCGGAAGGTAAACGCGGACATACGACGAATTACGAAGCCTTATTGGAAGAGATTGACCAACTGCTCGCACATGCGCGCGAACGTTACGCGGGAAAACCTGTCATTATATACGGACATAGTCAAGGCGGGCATCTTGTGTTGTCTTACATGTTGCGCCGCAAGCCTGATGTAAAGGGTATTGTCGCCACTGCGCCGTGGATTCGTCTGGCGTTTGAACCACCTGCAGCTTTGGTGGCTATTGGGAAATTTACACGTCGATTGATGCCGGGTTTTTCACAAAATAACCAACTAAAAGAAGAACACTTATCACGTGACAGTGCAGTGGGTGAGCGATATGTAGCAGATCCTTTGGTACATACAAAAATCACCTCCGAAACAGGTATCGGGATGCTCGAAGCATGCGATTGGCTCTTGGCAAACGCAGGAGAAGTACCCCAACCTTTGCTCGTCATGCACGGCACAGGCGACCAAATTATCTCTATCGAAGGCACACGCGATTTTCTGAAAAAATCAAGTGGTGAAATTACCTTCAAAGAGTGGGAAGACGCCTATCACGAAATCCATAATGAGACGAATAAGGAAGAAGTATTGCAATATGCGCTGGATTGGATGAACGGCTTGGGTTGATTGGTTTATTAGTTTATTGGGTTGATTAAGTTGATTAGTTTATTAGTTGATTAAGTTCATATCGAAATTCAAGGGACTATTCAATATTTTGTGTCACGCAGAGAACGCGGAGTTCGCAGAGATTTGATTATCAGTCTTTTGTAAATATAGCATCCTTAATTTAATCGAATAAGACACAGTTGGGTGAACACTCCCAAATTCAATAACTCAATAACTCAATAACTCAATAACTCAATAACTCAATAAACCAATCAACTCAATAACTCAATAACTCAATAACCCAATCAACCCAATCAACCAATCAACCCAATAAACTAAATAAACTAAAATGCAAACAGCGAAGGAATTACTTAAAGGTGTAGAAGGTCAGTTTGACCCGGCAAAAGTACCCGGAGCGGACACGATATTTCATTTTGTCTTGTCCGGCGACAAAGGTGGCGAATTTACGGTAGTTGTCAAAGACGATAAATGTACGATTACAGAAGGTTTATCAGGAGAAGCCAAATGCACGATAAAAAGTACGGATGAGGTATTTGAAAATGTAATGACCGGAAAAATGAATCCTACCATGGCTGTAATGGGCGGCAAACTACGTATTAGCAATATCGGTGAAATGATGAAATTTGCGAAGCCTTTTGGACTAATGTAGTAAGCATCAAAATTTAAATAC
>CALHBW010000212.1 GCA_937930625.1 uncultured Saprospiraceae bacterium
ATTGATAGCTATCGGTGTCGGGACAAGTCTAAAATTATATTTTGTGCTTTGCACAATTTAAAATTATAAGAAAATGCCACGTTCAGTCAATCACGTCGCTTCACGCAAAAGACGTAAAAAGATAATGAAGCAAGCCAAAGGCTACTTTGGTGCGCGTAGTAAGGTCTATACAGTAGCAAAAAATGCTGTTGAGAAAGGTATGTCGTATGCTTACGAACACCGTCGCTTGAAAAAGCGCGAGTTCCGTCGCTTATGGATTGCCCGTATCAATGCCGCTTGCCGTCAGGAAGGTATCAGCTATTCTCAGTTCATTCACAAATGCAATGAAGCGGGAGTAGAAGTCAACCGTAAGGTGCTTGCAGACTTAGCAATGAATCAACCTGCTGCATTCAAAGCTATTGTAGATTCCGTAAAATAAAGCATATTCCTTACCTAACGGAAATGTGACAAGAAGAGAAGCTGCTAAATAAATTAGCAGCTTCTTTTTTTATGTAAAATACTCAGACATCACAGAAGCGGTGGGTTTAAACCCACCGTTTCTGTGATTTTTTTTATTCAAACAACTTCAATATTTCCTCTTTCTGCATATCTACTACTTTACGTCCTGCCCATATCATCAATTCCTGCTCTTCGGGTGTAATAGAATATTTGGTCGCCACATTCAGGCAAAGCTCGTAAAGAATCTGCAAATCTGCCTCTGAAATATTTTGTAAATCAGTCCGCAGCAATTGCAGCAGACGAATACGCTCTTTTTTAATGTGAATTTTGGCGGGTGGTACAGCGTAATTATTGCTGATAAGCTCTTGAAAACCAAAGAAAACAGGTTGTATATCGTATAAATGGCAAGCCTCTTTCAATTCTTTTCTCAATAATACATAACGTGTTTCTATACTACTAAATGTCAACTTTGTTGCCATTTTAATAGACGATGCTGCTGCTTCTTTATGAGAAAATGTAGGACGCGTTCCCCAATTATCCGCATCTACGATAAACATAATTTTATCCCTCGGCACAATATCGGTCTCTAACAATTCGAGCGCAGTTTTATAACCGATATTGTCAGCGATACCACCATCTGTAAGATGCAGAAAACATTTTTCGTCATCATACGCACTCGCCAATGTCGTATTAGAAATCGCTACCGGAAAACTCCCGCTTGCCTTCAGTCCAATCGCCAATGGAATATCATAAGGGTCGTCTATTTGATCATCGTGATAACGTTTTCGGCGATGCGAATAACCGCTAATCTGATAGCACTCCATAATATCCGGCGTAAACGGCACGATTGCCATGCTGTGATAATTCGTCGCATTCGCCACAAACATCGGGTACAATACCGGACGTTCATCTTCTCGCGCTACGAATACATCGCCGAGTTTCAAGCTACTCATTTCAGGACGGTCTTTTAATTTGAGGCTAAGATTATGCTGACGGCGGTCAAGATAGCCAAGTACGTGATTATCAATACTTTTCTCCAAAGCATCTCCCTCGTCCAAGTGCGTCACCCACAACCTCGGCGATGCCAACCAACCCGATATTACAGGTGCCAGGTACGAACGGCTCAAATTTTCCCGAATCCCACCTTGATAATATGCCCGTCGCAGCGAAAAAGACGCCGTATCCTGCGTATATCTATGAAAATGCAAAGCATTGATATACGAACCTGCCGCAAAACCACCGCCGGATACCGACGAGAAGTAATCAATCTCATTCAAGACATTAGACTTCTCCCCTACTCCCAGTTCTTCCAATGCCATCAGAATACCCATTCCAAAATTGGCAGCACGCGCACCACCGCCCGAAATAGCGATAGCTATCCCCATATCGGCATCTTGCCCGACGCGCAGTTGTGGTGATTTATATAGACTCGCATCCGGCGTAGGAATATCTGCCCCTTGTTGAACAAAATGATTTCGATGAGTATGAATGTAACGATTGCAAGAACTTAACATCAATAAAAATATCAATGAAAATAAAAATGAAAAAATATCAATATTTGACTTGCGATAAAAGTGATTTTTATTTCCATTGGGATTGATATTTTCGTTTTTATTGTCATTGGCATTTTCATTCCTACTTTTCATTTCCATTGTTATTTTTATTTTCATTGGTATTGCCATTTTCATTCCTAATTTTCATTGTCATTTTTATTTTCATTGGTATTGCCATTTTCATTCCTAATTTTTATTTTCATTGGTATTGCCATTTTCATTCCTAATTTTCATTTCCATTGATATTTTTATTCACTCACTCAAAATTCACTCATTCACTCATTAAATATTATCGCATTCATTCAACCCCATGAAATCGTACCAAATGGCGCGGTGCAGTTTCATTATAAATACATAAAATCAATTTAGGGCGACTTTTAGTAAATTTATCAAAGAGGATTTTGACGGGATTATGCACATAACCGTTATCTTCAAACATCAAGATTTGTTTATTTCGGGTCTTCAACTTGAACAATAGCAACTCTTCTGTATCCGCAGGTACAGGTACATTGCCATAGCCCTCTTCTTCAAGAAATTGGAGTACCATATTATAGGTCTGCTCCAATGTAGTCCCTGAGAACTCGGTACGATATTCCCATCCGTCACTCTCTCCCTCAAGGTAAGGCGGGTCATCTGCTGTCGGAAAATTATCTCTTAATGCCATTTTGAATATGAGTAAATGAATAGATGAATAAATGAGTAAATAATGAACGCTCTAATGTTTGAATGAAACAAAGTCAAAAACATTTATTCATTTTATCATTTACTCATCTACTCATTCATTTCATCTGCAAAATTACGGAATTGAGTGTAAACATTCGGTTTGTATATCAACAAAACATCTACTAATGCCTTTTTTTTAAAAACATTCTTTAATTTTGAGGAATAAGTAATATATTGTCCTCATAAAATGAGCAAATAAGTAGATGTGCGAATGGGAAAATTAGCAATTGATTCAATTGTGGGTTTCTAATTAGCTCATTCTCCGAATGAAAGGTACAAGTAAAAGGTTTAAACTCCCCCTTTAAACTTGTTCTCAAACTTAAACTTGATATGCAAGACAACTACACTATAAGATTTTTATCCGGCATCTTCGTCTTATTGACGATGTGCAGTAGCGGACTGAATGCACAAGATATTCACTACACCCAATACGAACTCTCTCCGCTTACCCTCAATCCTGCATTGACGGGGGCTTACGAAGGTACATTTCGGGTAGGCGGAATCTATCGTGATCAATGGTCAAGTGTACTTGACAGACAATACGTGACTTACACACTCTACGGCGATTTGCCTGTCATACGTGGTTTTGGTAAAAACGATTGGTTTGGTGCAGGTATATCCCTCACCAATGACCGTGCAGGTAGCGCAGCACTCACCCATCTTGCGGGTACACTTTCGCTTGCTTATCACTTGGGTTTAGGCAAAAAATCCAACACCGTCTTTTCGCTTGGCGCACAAGGCGGCTTCGCACAAAAACGAGTCGATATAAACGAATTGCGCTTTGAAGA
>CALHBW010000213.1 GCA_937930625.1 uncultured Saprospiraceae bacterium
TTCGGTGCGTCCCACGAAATATTCACCTTCTTTTCTATCGAATAATACACGTAAAGTCTGCCCTGCTTTTTCTGCATTTTTTTCGAGGGAAATATCTTGTTGAATTTCCATAATTCGCGCAGCGCGAGCCTCTTTTACTTCCTGTGGAATATCGTCGGGCAATACATCCGCAGGTGTATTTTCTTCATGCGAATAGGTGAAAACCCCGACTCGTTCAAAGCGCATTTTTCGCACAAAATCGCATAATTCTTCAAATTCTTCCTCTGTTTCTCCCGGAAATCCGACCAATAAAGTGGTGCGAATCGCTATCTCCGGTACGCGCTTACGAGCGTGTGCGATAAGCTCCTCTTGTTCGGCGCGAGTGATTTGTCGGCGCATACGTTCCAAGACAGTATCGCTGGCATGTTGGAATGGAATATCAAGGTAATTACAGACTTCTTTTCGCTCTGCCATCGCATCAAATATCTCCAAAGGAAATTTGCTCGGATAGGCATAGTGCAAGCGAATCCACTCAATGCCTTCCACATCTGCGAGGGCATGTAGTAGGCGTGGCAATTCGCGTTTTTTATAAATATCCAAACCGTAATAGGTCAATTCCTGTGCGATAAGCATGAGTTCTTTTACGCCGTTTCGGGCAAGATTTTTGGCTTCTGCTACGAGGGCTTCGATGGTTTTTGAGATGTGTTTGCCTCGCATCAGAGGGATGGCGCAAAAGGCACAAGTGCGATTGCAGCCTTCCGAAATTTTGAGGTAAGCATAATGTGGCGGTGTACTAAGCAATCGCTCGCCAATGAGGTCGTGTTGGTAATCGGCATTGAGTTTGGAGAGCAAATGAGGGAGTTCAAGTGTACCGAAATAGGCATCTACTTCGGGGATTTCCTGCTCTAAATCTTCTTTATATCGTTCTGATAAACAGCCTGTTACGTAAAGTTTATCAATGTCGCCTGTTTTGCGAACTTCGGCATATTCGAGTATCGTATTGATGGATTCTTCTTTGGCGCGTTCGATGAAGCCACAGGTATTGATGACGACAATATTCGGCTCGTCTGCCATGCCTCCGTCGTGTACTACATCGTAATCATTGGCGCGGAGTTGCATCATCAAGACTTCCGAGTCCACCACATTCTTCGAGCATCCGAGTGTGACGACGTTGACTTTATCCGGCTTGTGTGACTTCGTTTTCATTGGGGCAAAGGTAAGGGAGTTTATTGAGTTTATGAAGTTTATTGAGTTTATATAGTTTGCTATATTATCCTTCTTTGTGAACTTTGTAAACTAAATCGTGGGTTTAACTGATTTTCGCGATTTTTTTTTGTATTTTTGAAACGTAACACAGACATTCTTGTCTGTACTTCACCACACACAGACAGGAATGTCTGTGTTACGATACTTAATTTATGTTTAAATATTTAAAAGAAATTTTTGTACACTATAATTATGTGGATAGGAATTTTCTTATCAATTTCGATAAAGCAGATAGTGAGGGAGATAAGCCCTTTCGTCACCTGATAATTACAGGGAAAAACGGGAGTGGAAAGACGAAAATTTTAGAGGCTTTGAATGAGGAAATGTCGAATGTTATTTGTGGAATAGGGCAGCCACAGACTTATTTTAATCATAAAAAAAATGGTAAAAATGGTACAGCTGAAAGTTCGTTTGAATATCCGTATCCAAAGGTAGAAACAGAGTTTTATGAGAATTATCAAAAAGTGATTAAAAATAATGATTTTGTATATGCGTATTTGGGAACGGATAGGAGTTTTGAAATTACAGTAGAAAAAAATGGGAGTTTTATTGAGGCATTAGGCAAATTAAAACAGAAATATAGAGATAAAGTCAGTGAATATTATAAGCAAATAGAAAGTTTGGAAGACAGTATTAAGACAAATCAAGATGATATAGTCTATCGGAATAAACAAATTAAAGATATACAAGATAAATCAGAAATATTTGATAGAAAACAGCTTGTACAAGCAAGAGGAAATATCAATGACTTAAAACGAACAATACAGAATTGCGAACTCAATATTCAGAAATATCAACAAGATGTAAAAACATTAGAGCAAAATAAGCCTAAATCTGATTTTAGTATCTCCAAATATTTCCTTCAATATTTATTCGAAAAAAAAGACCAACAAGTATTTGCAATAGGAGATGAAGAACACGAAAAAGCCCAAGTATTTACGCAGTGGTTCAAGGATTTAAATGTTCAATTTCAAAAAATATTTGAAAATGAAAAAATAGAACTCAAACACAGAAGAATCTCCGACACAGAGCGAAAATTCTACTTTGAACTCCCTGACGGACGCACTTTTAATTTTGACCAACTCTCACACGGATATAATAATATTTTTGCGATAGTTGCGGAAATATGGCTGCACATAGAAGCCTATCAAGCCAAACATCCCAATGACCTCAACCCGCGCGGCTTAGTGATTATTGATGAATTGGAAACGCATTTACATCTTTCATTACAAGAAAAAATTCTGCCTTTTCTGACGGGTTTATTTCCGAATATTCAGTTTATTATTGCCACTCATTCACCTGTGATTATGGCGAGTGAAACGGATTGTGTGATATATGATTTGGATGAAAAATATACAGAGAAAGATAATATTACGGGTACGTCATATACTGTTTTGATGACAAGTCATTTAGGTTTGGGTTCTGAGTATTCGCTGTCTGTGACAAAAGATTTGAATGAAGCAAAAAAATTACTCGGCATCAAGGACAGAACACCTAAACAGGAAAAGAGATTGAGGGCATTATCCAGAAAACTTGGTGATTTATCGCCCACATTAGCACTCGAAATTATATTAGCAATCGAAAAATACGCTGAAGCCGAATGATAAATTTTGACCGTAACCAAGTTGCGCCGCCCAATATCAGAAAGAAATACGACACACCCGAAGTATATAATGCCTTGGGAATTGTTTTTTACAGAAAATGCTACCTCTGCGAAACCCAAGAACTAAAGGCAGAAGACTTTGAAATTGAGCATTTTAAAGCACATGGCGGTAATGATGAATTATTGAAATTTTTGTGGATTAATCTATATTTGGCTTGCCGGATTTGCAATTTATATAAGGGAACTATATCTAATATTTTAGACCCTTGTAATCCTGATGAGGATGTGGAAAAACTAATTATACATGAGTTAGTGCCATTCGATTATACGCCTAAATTTTATCCATTCGACCCGAAAAACGAAAAAATTGTAAATACCTGTAGATTACTGGATAAAATCCATAATGGCAGCGACGAAAAATCAATCAAAAAGACCGCCAAATTGAGAAGAGCTATCCAACTCAGAGTAAACGAACTCATGGCAGCTATCGTTAATTATCTGAATAATAAAGAGGAAAACGAAGCAACTGAAAGATATAAAGCCTATGAGAAAATTAAGCAAATCTGTAGCCGACGCTCACCTTACACCATGCTTATGCGTGATGTTGCCACTCGTTACATGAAAGAAAAAGACCTCCAAAACCTATTCGACTAATCCACAAATTAACTCCGTCGCCTCCAATTAAAATTAATCATATCAAAAATCAACTGCCCCACACTCGACGTGCTTTTCTTAGAATTGCTCAATACCACGACAGCCGTATGCGAGTGCGGCGCAACTGCTACGTAAGCATGACATCCGTGCGTCGCACCCACATGTACATACACATCAGGCACACGACGACGGGGCGACTGCACATGCCAACCTAAACCAGAATAAGTATCGCTACGAAAATTGGACTCATGATGTCGTTCAAAATTTTTTCGAAGGGCTTCGTTGAGGGCTTTGTGGTGGTCGCCGAGGTGCATAGAGAGGAATTTCAGGAGGTCATTCACCGTAGATTTCAGCCCTAATGCGCCTTCAAATGAACTGTATTCCCAAGCCGGTACTTCTCCACCTAATGAATTACCTTGTGCGAGTCGGGTTTGTTGTTCGTCATTCAAAATGATGCGTGTGTCGTTCATTTTTAAGTGGTTAAATAAATAATTTTGTAGTAATTCGTCGAAAGTTGCGCCACCTGCTTCTTCGATGATTTCCATCAGAAGGGCGTAGGCGGTGTGCGAATAGGTATATTTTTCACCCGAGGGTTTGGTGAGTACGTATTTCTCCAGAAAAAATAATAAATCCTCGCGTGTATAGTTGGCGTAAGGTTGGTTGGCGTCTTGTTCTTTTGAGCCGAAATTGTGTGGTAATTTTGGGAAACCGGAACTGTGATTGGCGAGTTGGAGTAGCGTTACGGGTTGCTTTAGTTCCGAAAAATACTGCCCGATTGTGTCTTCATAAGTTAATAGATTTTCATGCTCCATAATCGTCAAAAGAGCAGCCGTAAATACTTTTGTGACTGAACCTATTTCGTAAATTGTATTGGCGTCCGGTATCTGTTCGTTGCCTTTTTGGGTTTCGCCAAAATTGTAGGTGTAAGTACTGTCAGGGTCGATGATTCCGATAGATATACCGGGTGTTTCTTTGAAATTGACCTCTCGCTTGATGATGTTTTTGATGAGTTTGTCGAGCGATTCATTTTGGGCGAAAATGAATGTGGGGCAAATTAGAATAGAAAAAAATATGGTGTAAATTAATTTCATGTTTGGGCAAACTTAATTTTGAATTTTGAATGAATAAACATACTACTATACATGAGTTAAAAAATAAAAAATCAACTGTCTTGCTGAATTTATTTCAGCATCTTCCGAACGATAGAAAACCAATGCCGCACAAAACATCTAACTTTTTGATTATGAATAAAATACAAAATTGCAACTCA
>CALHBW010000214.1 GCA_937930625.1 uncultured Saprospiraceae bacterium
GCTGTACAAAACGTATAACTTGTTGTTTTTGAGTGAAATATATTTTTTTAGTTCACATTCAACATCGTGCTTGTGGCTTGGGAGATTCTGAAATAAATTCAGAATGACGTACTGGTTTTAGGTTCATGTATAGTAGTATGAAGCGACACTTTGTTTTTTTAATAATTCATTGAAAATGAATTATTTAAACTTAAACTTAAACTTAAACTTACTACCTCACTCCCCAACCCGAAGCGAACTCACCTCTGTCACTGCTGCATTATATGCCGAAAAATTGCCGAAGCCACCTTCAATATTATTATAAATACGGGTAGGCTCAGTTAAAACATTATTATCTGAAAGCTGTGCTTGTAAACTTTCGTGATACAAAAAATAGGCATTGGACACGCTATGTAATTCAACTTTGTAAGCGTAGTCGTGTGTTTCATTGACGGTTCTTTCTTCGCTAGGGATTTCGATAAATAATTCCTTTAAATCACCTTCTCCTTGTACTCCTGTAAACAAAAATCCGGCATATTCGGGATAGATAGCTGTCCATGCTCTCGTATTATTATCAAAATGAGTAAAAGCAACCGACCTGATAAGTTCGTAATTCACAATTTCTTCACTAATCAGTGAGTCCAATATATCATACTCCAAAGCCTTGACTATCAGTTGGTAATAATTATCTTCGCTATCATCATCTGAAAAAAGCAAGCGATACAAATCGTTTTCGTCATTACTTTCCAAAGATTCAAAACCTCGAATAGTAGCCTTATGATGCGGTGCAACTTCCACGGAGCGTGCATTTTTATATCCTTCTGCCATTACTTCGATTTGGTAGCGACTGCCTCCGATGGCATGTATCCCTGTATTATACAAGGCTACATGTTCCAGATCCTTATCAGGCTCACCACTACGATTAACCTGACTGACCAATTCTCCATCTTGATATACTTTTATTGTTGCATCCTCAATCGGTTTGAAAGATTGATTGGGTTTCAATGGGTCACGAGTGTGTGTGAGATATACCTTCATAGATTCATCCACACCAAAGTGAGCATAGACCACCAGTTCCTGTTCTGCTTCAGCAAAATCCACCTCAACAGGTGTGATACAAGCTCCCGCAAACAGTATTACCAACGTACCAAGCAAAGTAGAAAATCGGGTCATAGGTTGTTGTTGAAGTCTATAGTTGGTAGTCCATAGTCCATAGGTACTTTTGAAACATCCGTCTCGCGGCTGCCTATGGACTATCGACTATCAACCATCGACCATATTAAAACTTAAAATTATAATTTATATAGGGTAAAACCGGAAATAGACTCAATTGTTTGTACTCATTGCCAGTTGTATTTTCTTTAGGTCCAATATATAACAAAAACGGATTTTTTCTATTATAAATATTATAAATGCCAAAATCCAGTGTCCATGCATAACATTCTTTTTGTTTGCCCTGCCATTCTGCGCCAATATTGAGACGATGAAAAGACGGCATACGAGAAGCATTTTTGGACTCATAAATATAAACCGTAGCCGGACTTCCGGAAGGGAAATCGCCTGCTACAGGAGCTTCGCGTATAGGGCGCGTAAAGGGATTTCCCGAACCATATACCCAATCACTTTTCAGTGCCACGCGCTTATTCAACTTATGCCGCATCGCGACTGATACATCGTGCCGACGGTCATATTTAAATGGATAGGCAATGCCCTCATTTATATTGTCAAATTGACGATACGACCACGAAAGCGTATAAGCCAAAACACCTGTCGTTTTACCCGTTTTTTTCATCAAAATAGCCTCACCTCCATATGCCCAACCGTCACCGGATTCTATTTTTTCTTCCCAATTTCTACCATTCAAAATGACTCTATTTTCTCCTTCAAAGGTAATTAAGTTCGTCATTTTCTTATGATAAAAGTCTATACTCATCGTCAAATCTTCATCCGAATATATACCACCGATTCCCGCTTGTCGGCTCTGTTCCGGCGGTGCAAGTTCTGACGCAGGCACCCAAAGATTAGTGGGCAATTCGATACCCGAATTGGTCAATAGATGTAAGTGTTGGGTAGTGTGTGTGTAGGTACTTCGTAGGGAGAAGTAGTCAGTCAGCAAAGCGTTTAAAGCGAGGCGTGGTTCAAAGGTAGTAAATAAATTATTGTTTTGTAGTAAAAATCCCGCACGAAATCCTGCGTGAAGGCGCAACCCACCCATTCGATGTTGACTTTGCACATATCCTGCTGCTTCCCAAGTCTTTGTTAAGGGATTGTCAAATTCCAATTCAAGTTGTTCAAGCGTCTTCGTATCTTCTTCAATCACACTATTGATACCCGGTCTGAAACGATGTTGTATCGCTTGTGCGCCTATGCGAAAACGATGCTTGTCAGAAGGCGTATATTTTAATTCCGTATTCAGCGCAATATCCTGAATATCAGACGTATAGTTTTGCACCAAACGCGCTCCGGAGATGCTGTCATTTGTGGTTTGTGAATAAGCATATTTATCAAAATAATCAAATTCAAAATCGGTAAATGACGCGCTTGTGTGTAGTATCATTTTTCGTTGAAAAATATGCGTCCAATGCAATGAAGCCGTCAAATTTCCCCACAACGAACTCAAAACACGTTCTGATTCCAACGATTGATTTATTTTTTCTTCATTCAAATTATCAGTGAAAGAAAAATTGTCGCCACCATTATACAAACTGAATGATAAGCGGTCTTTTTCCGAAAAACGGTGGCTGATTTTCGCATTAATATCATAAAAAGCATATCGTGCTTCGCCATTCGTTGCAATGCGGTTGCCATCCACCTCGAATGATTCATTCAACCAACGTCGGCTGAGTGGACGCACCAGCATATCCAAAAAAGTTCGTCGAAAAGCTAACAAAAAAGACGTCTTATCTTCCTTTAGCGGACCTTCAATCACCAAGCCCGAAGCGAGTAAACCTACATTGCCACGCACCGTATAATCTTTCATGCTACCGTCTCGTACACCCACATCCAAAACAGAAGACAAACGCCCTCCGTATCGTGCCGGCAATTCGTTTTTATACAAAGCAACATCGTCGATTACATTTTCATTAAAAATCGAAAAAATACCCGCCATGTGCGAAGGCGTATAAATCGGCGCACCATCCAACAACACCAGATTTTGGTCGGTACTGCCACCACGTACATACAAGCTCGAAAAGCCTTCATTGCCACTTTGAATACCCGGCAAAAGTTGGATGCTTTTCATCAAATCCGAGCTTTCGCGGAAGCTGTTTAGTATAGAAATATCACTAATGTCGGCAGCAGCTTCTTGGTCTGCGGGGATGACGTTTCCTTTTCTGCCAATAACATTTATCTCTGGAAGTAGCTCATTATCAGTAGTTAAGCGTATAGAAAGAAAGGTGTCGCAATGTACGCGGAAAGTTACATTTTGCTTTTCATATCCCGGATAAGCAATTTGTACACAAACGCTATCAGTGGGTTGGAGGCGCAGATAAATTTCGCCATCTTTATTGGTTGTGCGTGGGCGTTGTCCGTCAATAAAGATGTTGGCGAGGGGGAGTCGAGTGCCTGTTTCGTCGTCTTTTACCGTGCCGCTAATCGTGTAGCGTTGGTAGCTGCGAGTAGGTTGTTTTTTACGGGTAATGACGACTTGGCGTCCACTATTTTCGTAAGTGAGTGCATGTTTGCGAAGGAGAATATTGAGGATATTTTTGACTTTTTGATTCTTGACTTTGACAGTCACGCGCTTGTCTTCAAGTGTGTGGTCGGCATAGGAAAGCCGCAAGCCTGATTTGCGCTTGAGCTTGTCGAGTGCCTCTTTGAGTGGCTTATTTTTACAAGCAAAATCAATGCGCTTTTCCAATACCTCCGTCTGCGCCGACAAAATGACGACCGCACACAAAAAACCGAGTGTCAGTAATGTTTTTCTCATGCTCTCAAACAAAGGTACGGAAATTTTACATTCTACGCACAAAAAATCATTAAGAACGATGTAAGATTTTAATAATGTGATACGTAGCAAATTTTTACTCGTAAAAACCTTCTTTATAACGAATATCGTGCCGTATATATTGCTTTTTGTGATTTGTCGGAAATTAAGTTTAAGGTAAATTTGATGTGTGTCTATTGGTGTTTTACTTACTTTTGTGAGTGTATATGTTATTTACGTGAATTAATTGATAGTCAAAATTCGTCTAAATAATTAACAAACAAGTATTTACTCATTTACTCATTTTATATGCAAAAAGAAGTTTCTCCTGATGAAATCGTACATTATTACGACGATACGATAAGCCAATACCGCCGCATCTGGAAATTAAATGAAAATATGGCGATGCACTACGGTTTTTGGATGGATGAAGTGCGGGATTTTGGTGCGGCTCTCGCCAAACAAAATACCGTCACTGCCGCTCGCGCAAATATAAAAGCAGGGGAGGTCGTATTGGACGCCGGATGTGGTGTAGGAGGAAGTTCGGTATTTTTGGCAAAGCTTGGATGCCAAGTAAAAGGCATCACTTTAAGTGCCAAACAAATCGGCTTGGCAGAAGCAAATGCCCGACAACATGGCGTATCAGATTTGACCACTTTTGAGGTAAATGATTATACAAAAACGGGCTATCCCGATGCTTCATTCGACGTGATATGGGCAATGGAATCCGTCTGTCATGCCGATAATAAACGAGACTTTATCCAAGAAGCCTATCGCTTACTCAAGCCGGGCGGGCGACTTGTGCTTTCCGATGGTTTCGCCGTCAAATCTTCCTTTTCGACTGACGAGCAGCACATTATAAATACATGG
>CALHBW010000215.1 GCA_937930625.1 uncultured Saprospiraceae bacterium
AAATTAAAAAAATAAAAGTATGTTTATTCTTAAAATCGGAAATCTGCCCCGAATTTGACCTAAAACTCGTCAGACATTTTCAAAATGTCAGACGAGTTTTAGGTCAAATTCAGACCGAAGCACCTATTTATAGTAAACAAAGATTTAATTTAACATTGTCAAACAAACTAACACAAATTGAAAAATATTAATTTTTTGTACAAATTATCTCACGCAGAGGACGCAAAGTTCGCAGAGATAGACATATTTGATTATCAATCCTCCGCGCTCTCTGCGTGAAAACTACTTTTGTGCAATTTGTCATACACACTCTTTTGTAGTCC
The DNA here is from genome assembly GCA_937930625.1 of uncultured Saprospiraceae bacterium. Classification (GTDB taxonomy): domain Bacteria; phylum Bacteroidota; class Bacteroidia; order Chitinophagales; family Saprospiraceae; genus JAHDEO01. The sequence goes on from CALHBW010000215.1 coordinate 324, forward strand.
ATTCGACGAGTTCCAAGAAAATCCGTAATTTCGCCCCAATGGAGATTTACAAATTATCTATCGTCATTCCGGTGTACAACGAAGCGCGTACTATCCACAAAATTTTGGATAAAGTCCGTGCTGTACAGCTCGTTAATGACATCGAAAAAGAACTGATTCTCGTGAATGATGCTTCTTCTGATGATTCGGAAAGCGTTATCAATCAATATATTAGCGACCATCCTGACACCAATATGCAGTTTTATAGCCACGAAGTCAATCAAGGTAAAGGGGCGGCTTTGCATACAGGCATCGCACATGCGACGGGTGAATACACGATTATTCAAGATGCTGATTTGGAATATGACCCGGAAGAATACAATGTTTTACTCAAACCTATTTTAAATGGTTTTGCGGATGTGGTGTATGGTTCGCGTTTTATGGGGGGCAACCCGCATCGCATTTTATTTTTCTGGCATTCGATAGGCAATAAATTCCTGACTTTCCTCTCCAATATGTTTACCAATCTTAACCTGACCGACATGGAGACTTGTTATAAGTTGTTCAATACCAAGATGGTACAAGGTCTCAACCTCAAAGAAAAACGCTTTGGATTTGAGCCGGAAGTCACTGCCAAAATCTCGCGTATTCCCAAAGTTCGCATTTACGAAGTCGGCATTTCCTACTACGGACGCACCTATGAGGAAGGGAAAAAAATTAATTGGCGCGATGGTTTTCGTGCGATTTATTGCATTGTAAAATATAATATTTTTTCGAGGAAATAACACACAGTAATTTTCAAAATCGCTGCCCTAAAACTTGTCAGACATTTTCAAAATGTCTGACAAGTTTTAGGGTAAATTCAACTTCAAATTTAAATACAAATAAAATATTTTTAAAAATGAAAAAAATAATCATACTCTTAGCTGGTCTCTCTATCATCTTCTCAAATTGCAAACCAAGTAATGATGCTATCCAACAAGAACTTGTGCGCGAAGTCATGGTCATTCACGATGAAGTGATGCCCAAAATGGATGATATTTACAAAGTCCAAAAACAATTAAGAGAAAGCGGAGCGGACATCAAAACCGGCGCATTAAGAAAAGAAATTGACGACCACATTCTTTCCCTCGAACAAGCCGGCGAAGGCATGATGGATTGGATGGCAAATCTAAAACTCCCTTCCGAAAATGACACGCGCACACACGAAGAAATTATGACCTATTTAGCCAAAGAAAAAATCGAAATACAACATGTGAGCGATGATATGAATGGCAGTATTGCAGCAGGGAAGGAGTTGTTGGAAAAATTGAAATAATGACCAAGATGTCAGACATTTTAAAAATGTCAGACATCTATTAGCGTGAATTTCCATGAAAAGTATAATTATAAAAAACACCCAAATCATCAATGAAGGGCGCATATTCGCCGGAGATGTATTGGTGAAAAATGGACGGATAGAACGAGTTGATAATCAAATAGATACCAATGCAGATGTCGTCATTGATGGTACGGGTAAATACCTCATGCCGGGCATTATCGACGACCAAGTACATTTTCGTGAGCCGGGTTTGACACACAAATCAGACCTCTATACCGAGCCGCGCGCAGCCGTAGCCGGAGGCACCACGTCGTACATGGAAATGCCCAATACGAAGCCCAATACCCTCACCCAAGAATTGCTGCAAGATAAGTACGACATCGCTGCCCGAAAGTCGCTTGCGAATTACTCCTTTTTCATGGGTGCGTCGAATGATAATTTGGAAGAAGTCTTAAAAACGAATCCGAAAAACGTCTGTGGTATCAAGGCATTTATGGGCAGTAGTACGGGGAATATGTTGGTCGATAATCCTGTAACGCTTGACAAATTATTTTCAGAATGTCCGATGTTGATTGCCACGCATTGCGAGGATGAAACGACGATTCGCGCCAATGTGGCTGCCTATCGCGAGCGTTACGGTGAGGATGTCCCGATTCGTTGTCATCCTGAAATACGAAATGTGGAGGGTTGTTTGATTTCGTCAAGTCTTGCTGTCAAATTAGCGAAAAAACACGATACGCGATTGCATATTTTACATATTTCTACAAAAGATGAATTAGATTTATTTCGTAATGATATTCCCCTGAAAGAGAAAAGAATAACATCTGAAGTGTGTGTACATCATCTCCATTTCAATGCCGGTCAATACGACGAACTCGGCACAAAAATCAAGTGCAATCCTGCGATAAAAGACACGACACATCAAGTCGCACTTTTTCCTGCTTTATTGGATAATCGCCTTGACATCATCGCTACCGATCACGCACCACATACGCGCGAGGAGAAGGCAAATACCTATTTCAAAGCTCCGTCCGGTTTACCGCTTGTGCAGCACTCGCTGAATGTGATGTTGGAGTTTTATCATCAAAGAAAAATTACCTTAGAACGCATCGTGGAAAAGATGTGTCATGCCCCTGCCGACTGCTTTCGCGTACATGAGCGCGGCTACATCCGCGAGGGCTATCATGCCGACCTTGCGCTGGTGGATTTGGACTATCATTGGACGGTCAACCCACAAAATATTCACTATAAATGTGGGTGGTCGCCATTGGAAGGAACGACGTTCAAAGGGCGCGTGACGCATACGATTGTAAGCGGACATTTGGCATATGCTGATGGTGTTTTTGATGAAAGCGAGCAAGGGAAGCGATTGGAATTTGAGTAAGGCATCTTACTTATCCAATTTCATCTTCTTATACGCCACAATTCCACTCAAACAAGCTCCCGGAATCCCCTGTCCCGGATAAGTCGTATCGCCGCAAACGTAAGCATTTTTGGCAAGTCGCGCATCGTTCATTGCCCAGGGTTTGATGCGGAGATATTGCGGATAGCCGCCTACGAAACCATATTTGCGCCCCGTCCAACCTTCCCACGCACGCGGCGAGGAGGAGTGCGTGTAAGCGATATTTTCTTTTAGGAGAAAACCCTTTTTTACCAACAAATCTGTGACCGCCGTTTCAATTTTTTTTGTATCAAAATGATAATTTTTTTCGGGGTGAAAAATATGAGTACTCACCGACATGACGGACATGCCTTCGGGCGTGCGAGTCCTGTCTGAAGGGTGATTCAAGCTGATGAAAATACTATCCGAATTAATAATTGGTAGTCGCTCATCTACGTGAATTTGGTGGTGAATACAGTCGAAATCCCGATGCGCTTTGAAGCCGATACCCATGCTAAATGCACTGACCAATTGCTTGGATTCGAGGAGTGATTTGCGTTCGGTTTTACCGGATTTCCAGAGGTCGAGGGTGTTGTTGAGTGGAATGCCGGAGACGATTTGTTTGGCTTTCAGTTGAATAGACTGATTTCGGTGCGTGGCTTCGATTTGATAGTGACCATTCGGCTGATGAATGGCTTGTACCTCGGTGCGATTGAAGATTGTACTACCTTGATTTTCAATATATTCACATAATGGCTGCACCAAATTTATCAAACCACCTTCCACGTAATAATTTCCATAATTGGTATAACACAAAGCAGTCGCGCCAAACAAAATATTGACTTCTTCAATGCGATTTTGTGCGGTAATCAGGAGTTGTTCATTTACAAAATCAACAAATTTTTTATTCGTTAATAAATTGTATTTCGCTAACATTTTTTTCATAGAAAAAAACGCAGACGGTACATAAGGCAGGTCTTTCGGAGTGAATTTTTTTAACATCGGAAAAAGGTCGCGCATACGCGAAGGCGGAAAACTCAAATACCGCAAAGATGCCGACCACACAAAGCGGCTAACGCGATAACAATGTTCCCAAAAATCACGCTGTCCCTGCTTGCCGAATACCCGTTCTGCCTCACCAATCCAAGCCTCCAAATCGTGAAATCGTGTCACAGTTTCTCCGGTATTCAGATGCACTTTCATGGGAATTTCTAATTGCTGTGCATTGATATTGATACCCGTTTCATCCAACAAATACCGTAGCGGCATATCCTCATCCAAGCCTACCAAAGTCGTTGCACCCGCTTCAAAAACATAACCTTTTCGATAGTACGAACTCACACACCCGCCGGGCAATAAATTTCGCTCGACCACAGCCACATCTGCCCCATCACGAGCCAATAAACATGCCGTTGTGAGACTGCCCATTCCGCTACCTATGACGATGACATCGTATGTTTTGTTTAATTTTTGTTGAATATTTTTCATAAAAAGTTAAACAAAATATTGTTTTTGATGTTCAAAAACGCTGATAGGGTGATAATAAGATTGCTCAAATTTTTATCCGGTGAATGGTTGAACCACAAAGCTCACTAAGAACACGAAAGCAATTTTAACGCGAAAAGAACACAAGATTAATAAAAAAATTTCTGTTATCTCTTCGTTTACTTTTGCGTCTGTTTAGTTTCGTGTCCTTTGTGTTCTTAGTGGTTCAGCCTCGTACCAACTTGCTATATTGCTATGAATGCAGAAAAGATTATGTCGAAAAGAAACGGTCATCATGTGAATGAAACAACACTACATGTAATCGGTGATGACCATGTGGGAACTGCCTACGATACCCCAATGCGCGAGGACGCCCATGACCTGAGTGATGATGAAAAAATGGACAAAATCGCCGCCAACTTCCGGGAAATCATGAACACACTCGGACTCGACCTCACCGACGACAGCCTCAACGGTACGCCCCGTCGCGTAGCCAAGATGTTTGTCAAAGAAATCTTCAAAGGACTCCACCCCGATAATAAACCTGCCTCCACGCTTTTCGACAATAAGTATCAATACAAACAGATGCTTATTGAGAAGTCGATACCTGTACAATCGACTTGTGAGCATCACTTTTTGCCCATTTATGGCAAGGCGCACATTGCGTATATTTCGAGTGGAAAAGTGATTGGTTTGTCGAAATTAAATCGGATTGTGGACTACTACGCACGTCGTCCGCAAGTGCAAGAGCGATTGACAATTCAAATTGCAAATGAATTGAAGAAGATCTTGAAAACCAATGATGTAGCTGTTTATATCGACGCAAAACACATGTGTGTATCTGCACGAGGCATCGAACATCACGGATGTAGTACAGTCACTTCAGAGTATGGTGGCAAATTTTTAAATGAAAATACCCGCGCTGAATTTCTTGCTGCTATTGGCTCGTGATTCGTTGGATTCGTGATTCGTTAACTCGTGATTCGTTGGATTCGTTGACTCGTTGACTCGTAATTCGTTAGTCGCGGGTACACGGATAACGAATGAACGGATAACGAATACACGAGTAACGAATCAACGAATAACGGATACACGGATACACGAATAAACGAGTAACGAATACACGAATAAACGAAACACATGGAAAATTTACTAAAGAAAAATGTACTCGTGGTAGGCGCGACGGGCGGTATCGGAGAGGAAACGGTGAAGCTCTTGAAAGCAAGTAGTGCGAACATTTATGTCACCGGACGCAATGCGACCAAGCTGAATGAAGTCGCACAAGCCAACGATATTCCGGCTGAACGTATTTTTGAAATG
>CALHBW010000216.1 GCA_937930625.1 uncultured Saprospiraceae bacterium
GCAGAATAATACGTGCCGATGGGTACGATATGCAAATTCGTCTCAAAATCTACCGCCTCTGCCGTCCAAAATGCCATACGTGCAAAACCCTTTTTCAGAGGTCGTAGTCGGCGTGGTTCATCGTGATTACCTTCCGGGAAAATCTTCACCGTACCACCTGCCTCCAATCGTTGTGTGACTTCGCTGAATGTCGCCTTATTTTGCTCCACAATATTCACCTTATCACGCGGACGAAATATCGGCAACATATTCAACCCTCGCAAAAAACGCCCCGCTAATTTCCCCTTAAAAATATCGCCCCGCGCAATAAATGACAATTGTCTGTCCCATACATCCGTCGTGATGACGAGCGTATCCATGAGTGCGTTTTGATGATTGGAAGTGTATAAGGCAGGTTTTGGAATATCTTGATTATCAATGGTTTTCCATTTGCCGAGATAGATTTTCAGACCGAATCTGACTAACCAAAAAAATATCGTGTATGAGAATGAATGTCGTTGTTTTTGCATGTATAAAAAATTGAACCACGAAGCACACTAAGAACACGAAAGCTAAATTAACGAAGAAAGGACACAAACATAACAAAGAAATTTCTTTTGAGACCTTCGTTCACTTCTACGTTCATTAGATTTTCGTGTCCTTAGTGTTTTTTGTGGTTTCAACTCGCGTTTTCCAAAAAGTAGCCAAAGTCAATCCTGAAACCATATGCCAAATCCCCCACCAAGCCGCGACCACTGCCATACCACCAAGTCCATCAAAAAAATTAAAAATGAGAACAAGTCCTAAGCCCGAATTTTGAATACCCGTTTCAATCGAAATGGCGCGACAATCCTTTTCAGGACGTTTAAAAGTTTTCGGCAGAAAGTAGCCCAATAAAAACCCTAAAGTATTGTGCGCCAACACCAAAAATACAACGGCATGAATCCATTTCAAAAATAAATCATAATTTTTTACAAAAGCAATACCCACGAAAGCAAGAAAAATCAAAAAGGAAAGCAGACCAATCGGGGCTTGGATTCGTGCGGTAATTTTCGGAAAATACTTAGCAAATAACATCCCCAATACCAATGGCGCACCGAGCAATGTAAAGACCGTTTTTAGCATTTTCCAAAAATCAATTTGAATATCTTGCAAAAGCGGAGCTGCGCCCGGATACAGATTGCCATATAATGAAAAATTGAATGGCGTCATCACCACCGCACTAAGGGTTGCTATCGCCGTCAGTCCGACAGAAAGTGCCGCATTACTCCCTGAAAATGAGGACATAAAGTTAGAGATATTCCCGCCCGGACAAGCGGCTACGAGTATCATCCCCAATGCCAAGCTCGGCGCAGGACGCAATATCATCACCAATAAGAATGTAAGGAGAGGCAGTAAAATGAATTGCGAAATCACGCCAAGCGCGGGTGATTTCGGGTCGCGCACGAGGTCAGTAAAATGTGTTTTTTTGATGCCCAGAGCCACACCAAACATGATGAATCCCAATAAGATATTCAACAAGGTGAGGCTATCTTCGCTGAAATTGAGTTGTACTTGGTCGATATTCAATTTTGAATGAGTGAATTTTGAATGAGTGAATATTTTTAACGGGTTAATGCGACAATATTTTCAGTAGGCGAATATGGGATTATTTCGATAACATTGCCAATAATTCCTCCACACTTTCTTCCCAATCCAATTCCTCTGCAATTCCTTTAAATTCTTTATAAGAAATCGCTTGATAATTTTGTTCTTTTTTAATATCATCCAAAGAAACATTAGAGCGAATCGGCTTTACAGCTTGTTGAATGTCAGGCTTTAAGGTCGCTTCGGTGAGAATTTTCTCTGCTTTTTCCAATGCTTCATCATTATTAGTACTTATTACAAGTTCGATTAATTTGAATTTTCTATCTTTCGTATCAATTGTCATAAAATAGTATTGTGATTCTTAGGAATATAAAGTTGTTTTGTCGTTATTTATTATCGTCAAATATACAAAAATTTCCGCAAAAAAACACGAATGGCTCAACTCATAAGTTATCCAAACCTACAAGTTGAGCCATTCGTCAGTCATCCACAAAATCAATTACAATTAGAACTTTCCGTTGCTATTTTGCCATTCTGATTCCGGTGGAATATTTTGAATGACATCCCAGTGTTCTACGATTTTTCCATTATCGATACGGAATAAATCGTAATACGCTACATGCTGATTGTCAAGGAAAAAACCTTCTGAAATCGTCAATACAAAATTGCCATCTGCATACACATAATGTAGTTCATCGTACTGCAAAAGCAAGCCATTAGTAGCGAAATATTCTAGTGCAACACCCAAGCCATCCAAACCATCAGCTATACCCGGATTGTGTTGAGCATAATCTGTTTCGCTAATGTAGTTGGTAATGTTGCTCGCATCGCCGTCCAATAACACCGTATTTACAAAATCTGTGACCAATTGTTTGTTGGCTTCGGTATTATCCGAATCGGAAACTTCGGTTGGTCCATCTACCATCGACCTGCCACTTGCCGTTTCAGAAAGCGGTACTTCATCTTGGAGATTATCCCAGTGTTCTACGATTTTTCCTTTTTCAAAACGGAAAATATCAAAGGCTACCTGCGGTACGCCGTCGTTCCAAGTGCCACCATAGCTGTTGTGCATCACTACAATATCATCATCAGCAAAAACTCTGTGCGTAGTCGTCGTAAATCCTGTAGGCGAATCTGTAAACAATGGTTCTATTGCTTCTTTGCCTGACGGAAATGCCAGATTATGCTGGATATACGTATCATCACTTACATAGCGGAGTGCTTTGCTATCTCCGGTTTCGAGTGCTTCAATGAGTCTTTTTGCTTTTTCGATGTTTTTCATTTCCATCCTGTCCTCGTCTCTGCAAGAGCTTAATAAGATAATAGTTGTCAAAAATAAAAATACACCAAGAGATTTAATATTCATTTTTTCTAATGTTTTAAAAATAATAAAATTTATAAATTGCAATGCAAAGGTGCAGGACTTTTCGCGATAGTTGATTATCAATTCAAGCAGAAGGACTGTAAAAATGGGAAATCGGATGAAAATCAAGTTAAAGTTTTCTTAATGCTCACATCTTATTATAGGATAAATTTTACACTAAAAACACACTGCGATTTTTTTCACAATAATCTATTTTTGTACTTTTGTTTCTTATTTCAATAAATCTAATTAATCCGAGTTATATGGGTTGTGGGTTAGGAGTTACGGCTAGGGATTAAATCAACCAATACCGCGCAACTCGTAACTCGTAAACAAATAAATATGTCAAGCGTAACAACAGGAATCCCTTCGGTGGATTTATCCAAATTTACCTCCGGCGATGCTGCCCTCAAAGCTGAATTTGTGCAAGAGCTGGGCAAAGCCTTTCACGAAGTAGGTTTTGTAGCCGTCACCAATCATGGTGTGCCACAGGATTTGATTGATAAATTTTTCGGTGCTGCCAACAGCTTTTTTGCCCTTCCGACAGAGACGAAAATGAAGGCGCAAATTCCCGGATTGGCAGGTCAGCGCGGTTATACGGCTTTTGGGATAGAGCATGCCAAACAATCACAAGTCGCTGATTTGAAGGAGTTTTTTCAAATCGGGCAAGAAGTGACGGACGGCGACACGACTGCCGAAGAGTATCCGCCAAATGTCGAAGTGCCTGAAAAACCGGAATTTCCAAAATTGGGGCGCGAACTATATGCTTCCTTTGAGAATGCAGGCAAACACCTCCTCCAGGCAATTGCCATTTACTTGGATTTGGACGAAAATTATTTTGATAAATACGTCAATAACGGCAACAGCATTCTCCGCGCGATTCACTATCCGCCGATTACGCAAGCTCCGAAATCTGCCATTCGTGCCGAGCAGCATGAGGACATCGACCTGATTACTTTGTTGGTAGGTGCATCTGCCGACGGGCTTGAATTGCAGGACGAAACAGGTACATGGGTTCCTATCAAAGCGGGTATCGGTGCCATCGTCATCAATGTAGGCGACATGCTCCAACGCCTGACCAATAATTACCTGAAATCTACGACGCACCGCGTGGTCAATCCACCGAAGGAGCGTTGGCATGAGCCGCGTTTGTCGATTCCTTTTTTCCTACACCCACGTAGCGAAATGGATTTGACTTGTTTGGAAAAATGCGTCACCGCAGACAATCCGCTTAATTTTGAGCCGATTACCGCAGGTGAGTATTTGGACGAGCGTTTGCGTGAGATTGGGTTGAAGAAGTAAACAGGAGACGAGAGATAAGAGAGGCGAGACAAGAGATATAAATAGCAGACATTTTTGAAATGTCTGCTATTTTTGTATCAAAGCAACTTTTCATACCATCTGTAAAAAAATATAAGTTGGCACTTGCCATTGATTTGAGTGTGACACACATTAGTGGACTTATAATGTGAAATCAGAAAAAGCCAAGATTAGCATGAGTCTCCGTAATGACTGCTTTAGCTGTCAAGTAGAACAAAAATATATTTATAAATTATTGTTTTTAAATTTATTACAAATTAAAATGGCTATCCGTCTAACTTTGCCGAACTCAAGTTGCGGGGCGCACTCGTCTGACGAAGGTTTTTGTGAAATGTAGTGATTTGTCTCATAAAATATTCGCACTGAATAAAGGGATTCGTCTGACGAGTATTCGCTTTGGGCAA
>CALHBW010000217.1 GCA_937930625.1 uncultured Saprospiraceae bacterium
TTTGCTTCATCGCACACCCGATGGGCGCGTTCGTAACTCAAACCTGTCATGAGCGCGAGTGTGCGGCGTACATCATTTGTGTCATATAAAGGTTTTCGTTTTTTCTTTTTCGGGTTGCGTTTGTTGTGGTATTCGGCATCGCGCTCCTGAATTTTCGCACTATCCAACAGCATGATACTACACAGGCTTCGCGTAGCATGGGTACACAAAATATCGCCTTGAAAACCATCTTTGACCAACTTGGGCACACGTCCCGTATGGTCGATATGTGCATGTGAAAGTATCAGACAATCAATGTCTTTTGGGTTAAATGCCCATGTGGAGTTGAAATCATCCATATCTTTATCATTACCCTGATACAAGCCGCAATCCAAGAGGATTTTGTAGCCATTATCTAAGGTAATCAAATGTGAACTTCCGGTAACCTGACGTGCCGCACCGCAAAACTTAATTTTCATATTCAATATATTGTATTGGGAATTATTGATTTTTAAATGCTTTTAATTCTTGATTGATTTTTTGGAGTGGTTTGCGGAAAGCAGGTTCTATTTTGAGCATACTTTCCATCATAAATTCCATCATTTTATTCCAATCGTCTTTATTGTATAGATTTACATCATAGATTCTTTGTTTAATTTTAATGGTTTTTCTCCCCTCTACTTGTTCCCAATTCAATTTGCCTGTTATGGCTTCAATTTCTTCTTTATATTCCAATAATTTTTTGTACACAAATTGATTTTCTTCAACAATACCTCTATTAACGTCAACTTGTGTTCCGGCATATTTGTTTGTGATGGAAAAGTAAAAACCAACACCACTTAATCCTGCCCCTGTACCAATCCAACTTTCTTTAATCGGGCTAATATTAGCAAAAAGGTCGCTTCTTTCATTAAATTTTTGAAGTAATATTTTCCAAAATTCAAGTCGAATTTTGTGCCTGTTTTCGAGTTCGTTTTTTGCCTGTTGTTCTTCCTGTTTTTTCTCTGCCATTTTAATGATATAATCAGCGGCTTCTTTTACAGGAATGATTTGCTCAATATTCAGGAAAATTTGTTCATCTAACTTATAAGGCGTTACCTTAAAGCATTGAATTTGAAGGTTATAATTATTGAGCAACCACAAAACGGTGGAGGTGACTTCTTTTCTATAATTGGCAGCAACAAAAATGATTCGTTGGGTTTCATTTAATTGTACTTCACTGAAATCTTCCTTTTCGAGAAATTCACAAATTAGGGTTTCGCTATCCTGTTTATCTTGTTTTTTATTTAAATATTGTTGATAAATATTTTTAATTTGTTGTTTGGAAAGTGTCGAACAATATGCGGCGTATTTTTGTGCCTGCCAAGTGACATCTCGCCCGCTATCATCCAATTTATTTTCAATCACCACCAAATTTCCTATCTTATCAATTGCCAATAAATCCAATCGCTCGCGTGTATCGTCAAATCCGTCAAATTCCTTTTGAATAAACAATAACTCCTCACCAAAAGCATCAGGATGGTTTTCGAGCCATTCCTGTAAATGTTCCCTTTCTCTGAATCCCAATTCTGAGAAAGAATGTGATTGAATTTTTGTAATTCTGTTTTCCTTTTTATCAACTACAAACATTTCATATTTTTTTATCAGTTATGAAAATTCGCTTAAAGTTAAACATTTTACAAAAATATCCACCCGAAATTGCATAACTTCGCACTAAAGCAATGCGACAATGCTGAAATGCGATAATGCTACAATAGGTATTATTATCGTATTGTAGCTTTCACGTATTACTATTTATTATCATTGTAGCATTTCATCATTTAAGCATTATCGCATTGGATACATACAGACACAAAGGAATGAGGCGCAAGCTCGTAGAGACGCTCGTAAAAAAGGGCATCAAAAATGAGGCAGTGCTCTCGGCAATTGGAGCGATTCCGCGTCATAGTTTTCTTGATGGTGCATTTGAGGAGCAAGCCTATGAGGATAGGGCGTTTCCAATTGGTGCAGAGCAGACGATTTCGCAACCTTATACCGTAGCATATCAAACGATGCTTTTGGAAATTAATAAGCGCGATACGGTCTTGGAGATTGGTACGGGCTCGGGCTATCAGGCTTGTGTATTGGCGGAAATGGGGGCGCGGGTCTTTACAGTGGAGCGTCAAGAAGAATTGCATGAATCGGCAAAGCGGATGTTTGACCTGCTCGGCTACCCACGCATACGGGCGTATCTGCGCGATGGTTATAAGGGTTTGCGAGAGTTCGCGCCTTTTGATAGAATACTCGTAACGGCTGCTGCACCTTATATTCCTGATGCCCTTTTGGAGCAACTCAAACCGGGGGGCATTCTCGTCATTCCCATCGGCGAAGACCGTCAAACGATGACTCGCGTGCGGCGTATTGATGAAAAAGATTTTGTATATGAAGAACTTGATGCCTTTCGTTTTGTTCCATTTTTAAAAGGGGTGATTCGTGACTCGTGAAATCGTTTATCCGTGTACTCGTTTATTCGTTGACCCGTTATTCGTGTACTCATTTATCTGATAAATACGCGAATCAACGAGTCAACGAATAACGAATCAACGAACACACGAAATTATGAAAAAGCATATTCCAAACATCTTGACCCTAATGAACCTGTTTGCCGGCTGCATGGCGATTCTGCATTTGTTGAATGGAGAGTGGCGGCTTGTTCCGGTCTTTGCCTTGATTGGCTTGATTGGTGATGCGACTGATGGCATAGTGGCGCGGACTTTGGGCGTACATTCACCGCTTGGAAAGGAACTCGATTCGCTGGCAGATATGGTGACATTTGGTGTGCTTCCGGGTGCGATACTATATCACTTAATGGCAACGACTTATACGGGAACTTTTGATTATCAGGGTGTGGTATGGGCAGCGATTCCGGGATTTATCATTAGCATGTTTTCGGCATTACGCTTGGCGAAATTCAATGTTGATGAACGCCAAACAACAGATTTTATCGGCTTGGCAACACCTGCGAGTACGGGCTTTTTTATGGGCTTGTATCTGATAGTGCATTTTGATACCTTCATTCCGGCAGATTGGGTGTTGAGTTTGCCCTTGCTTTATATTCTTGGGCTGGTATTTTCGTATTTTTTAATTTCGGAAATACGAATGTTTGGATTGAAATTCAAGCATTGGGGCTGGCGTGGGAATGAACTGCCGTATATTTTTCTGATTACTTGTGTTTTGTTGATAGTATTCCTTCGTTTGGGCGCGTTTTCTATCGGAATTTTGACCTATCTCACTATCGTATTATTGGATAATGTTTTCCTTAAAAAAACAAAATAATGGTATGAAATTCCAAGCACCAAAATCCAAAAAACACGAATGAAAATTAATCATTAATCGTTAACCATTAATCATTATTACTCCGTTTTCCATAGAATTTTTTATCTACGACTAATAAGCCAAAAGACTCACAATTTTCCTTAGTTTGCTTGCTGTGATGTGCGCCATGTGCGCGCAGTATCGCCCGCGAGTAGGTCGAATCCAATACCTTGAACCACTTAAAACGCCGATGAATATACACATCGTGAATCAGAAAATAAGTCAGCCCATATAATGCAATTCCCACACCGACAAAGAACAACCAAAACACCTGCGGATACATCGACCCTATCATAAAACTCGCCGCACTCGGCACAGCAAATACAAAGAAAAAGCGGTCATTTTTCTCAAAAAATCCTTCCTTTTCGTGGGGTTTGTGATGGTCTTCGTGCCATGTCCACAGGATGCCGTGCATCACGTATTTGTGCGCGAACCATGCGATAAATTCCATGCCGGCATATGCCGCAATTGTCACCGAAATATAGAGTAGAATATTCATTTTTGATTTGTTTGAATAGAAAACAGGGGCGTGGGGATTTTGTTTATCCCATCCAATTTGTATTCCGCGATAATACACAGAAATTCGATTATTTTGGTTAATTTTGATTGAGATAATTAAAATATCATTTATGCAAAATTGAAAATAAAATAATCCACATGGACACGCCAAGAGTTTTTATTTCTTATTCATGGGACAATGAAAGTCACAAAACTTGGGTACGAAATTTAGTTAAAGACCTCCGTAGTAATGGAGTAGATGCTATATTAGACCAATATGAGATGAAAGCAGGTGACAATATAATCTACTTCATGGAAAAAGCAATTGATGATACTGACATGGTTTTATTAATCCTTACCGAAAATTATAGATTAAAAGCGGAAGAACGTAGCGGAGGTGTAGGTTACGAATACACGATAATCAATGCAGAATGGTATCAAAATCAAACTGAAAACACCAAATTTATCCCTTTACTTCGTGATAAAGCTGAAAAGTGCCTACCTGTTTTTTTGCGTTCTTACATGTGTATAGACATGAGTAATGACGAGAATTATGATTTAAAAATTGAAGAACTGTTGAGGAGAATATTCAATGAACCCACACACCAGAAACCCGAAATTGGGAAGCGCCCAAACTTTAATAAAAAAAGAAAAACAGACATTCAGCAATATACTACAGATAGATATAAACGAGAAGTTCATAAGAATAATACATTTGCAAAAAGAGCCACAAAACTTTTATCATCAAGTTCACTAAATATCAATAAACCGTCTCTAGGAAACTTCCAATTCTCGACTTCATTGCTTACTGACTTTACGTATGTATTTTTATTTAGTGGATTCATTATTTCAACCATATTCGTGAAGTATTTTAATTTAGATAATATAATTACTAACATCTTTATATTTAGTTTAGTCCTAATGGCTGGCATTATTCACGCACGAATATTTCAAAAAATTATTGAAGGCTCATTAACTAGATATACACTGATAATTAGTGTCCTTAGTGCTATCTTAATCTTATGCATATTAAGGTTATCTACTTTTCCTATGGAAGCATATAATTTATACCTATTCTTATCATTTTGGGTTGGAACAATTCTTATAAGAAGAATAAATACCTTAAAAAAAGAATACCCAAAACACAAAATAAGTCATGGAAACATGAAGGTTTCCCCCGCGCAAATTAGAGAATCTCAAAGAATAAGGACAACATTAATGTTTCCCGTGAGCAATAAGTCCGATGAACTCACACCTATTAATATTTACATGCTAAGTGATATAGAATTTAGTATAAATATTTTCCAAATGATTAGACAATATAACACCCGGTCAGATCTGCCGCATATCGATACACTTGATAAAAAAGGAAATGAATACGAATATCAATTTTTCTATAAGTCTTATAACTGGTGGAGTCGTCCAAAATTTATCGACCCAGAATTAACTGTGGGGAGAAACAGAATACAGTCTAAAGACGTAATCACTTGTAAAAGATTTAAACAGACTTTAAAATAGCTTAAATTAATAGTTATGCAAAACGAACAACCACCACCCATCTTCCGTTCTTGGCGACAATTTTACGCCTTTGTACTCACCGTCCATGTTGTGGTGATTATTTTATTTTATTGGTTTACGAAAATGTACGAATAACCTCGTTAAATATTCACTATGAACACATTAGACTGGCTCGTACTCGGCGGCACACTCGCCTACATCATCGGTTATGGTATCTGGAAAACGCGTGGCATCCGCACCACCGAAGACTATCTCCTCGGCAAGCGCGAACTCAAATGGTACACTATCGGACTCTCCATCGTGGCGACACAGGCGAGTGCGATTACCTTCCTTTCTACGCCGGGGCAAGCCTTTGAAGAGGGGATGGGTTTTGCTCAATTCTATTTCGGAATGCCGATAGCGATGGTCATCCTCGCGGCGTTTTTTATTCCGGTATTTTATCGACTCAAAGTCTATACGGCGTATGAGTTTTTGGAGACGCGATTTGGGGTGGCTACGCGGATGTTGACTGCAGGATTGTTCTTACTATCGCGGGGTTTGGCGGCGGCGATTACGGTGTATGCACCTGCGATAATTTTGTCGTCGATAATGGGTTGGAGCTTGAATGTGACGATACTGATTATGGGCGGATTGGTGATTTTTTATACGCTTATCGGTGGCACAAATGCCGTTAGTCAGACCCAACAACAACAGATGATTATCATACTCACAGGAATGGTGATTGCCTTTTTTATTTTGTTGAGTTTGCTGCCGCAAAATATCTCCTTTAATGATGCGGTTCGTGTAGCGGGAAAGACGGGGAAATTGGAAGTGGTCAATTTTGATTTTAGTTGGGATAATAAGTATAATATCTGGACGGGCATCTTCGGAAGTACCTTTTTATTCCTGTCGTATTTTGGGACAGACCAATCGCAGGTACAGCGTTATTTGTC
>CALHBW010000218.1 GCA_937930625.1 uncultured Saprospiraceae bacterium
AAGGTATCGGCAAGGATTACGATTGGTCATTTATGAAAGATTATATCGTAGATGGGGAGATTTTGGAATTTAGTGATAGTACGGCTTCGCGCGATATTCTCATTTCTGAATCTACTGCTAAACGCCTGAAACTCAAAGTCAATGACAAATTTACCGTTCATTTTGTAGAATCCGGCGATAGGATTCAACGCCTCTTTAAAGTCAAAGGCATTTACAAAACCGGCTTGGAGGAATACGATAAAAAATTCGCCATTATCGACATTCGCCGCATCCAACAACTCAATGGCTGGGCGGAAGATGAAGTGTCGGGATTTGAGGTCTTTCTGGATGATATTCGGGATTTGGATGTGTTTGATGAGTATATTTATTTTCATGTTTTGGGTCCTAAATTGAAATGTGTTACTATCAAAGATGTTTATCCGGGCATTTTCAATTGGCTCAATTTGCAGGATGTCAACGAGCGATTGATTCTCATTCTAATGATTATCGTGTCGATTGTAAATATGACAACCGCACTAATGATTTTGATTTTGGAACGGACGAATATGATTGGTGTCTTGAAAGCATTGGGCAGTCCGAGTGCGTCTATTCGGCGGATATTTCTGTACCATGCTGCCTATATAATAGGTGTTGGTTTGTTATTGGGCAATATTTTGGGGATTGGTATTTGTTTGATTCAGAAATACTTTGGCGTGATTAAATTGCCCGAAGAAGCCTATTATGTCTCTATCGCACCTGTTGAATTGAATCTTTGGACGATTCTGTTATTGAATTTAGGGACGTTTTTGATTACCTTAATTGTGCTGACTATTCCCTCGTATTTGGTGACGCGTATTGACCCTGTGAAAGCGATTCGTTTTAAATAAACGTAAAACGATTTTGCAAATCGTCACGTACTACAAGCAGAACGATTTACAAAATCGTTTTACGTTGCTTACCCAACCATTCTTCTTGTTGCGACGGTCTATTCTGATAAAGGATTTTTTCAAAATCAAAAAATATGAAAAAGTTATTACCGGTTTTCATTGCCTTACTTTTGTGTGCAAGTTGTGACAAAGAAACAGTCACCACAGATTGTCTTGAACAGGCGTTAACCGATTTCAACATGGTGTCATATACCGGACAGGAATTAGGGTGCAATTTTTTCGTGCATCAATATACATTCCGGAACAGGCAGTATTATATGTTGGGGAATCATTGTGTAGATATGACAGTAAGTCCGGTAGATTGCGACGGCAATGAGCTTTGTGACGGTAATAACCAACAAGCCTGTAATCGCTTTTTCAGACGTGCAACTAACCATGGAATCGTTGGCATACGTTTATAAATTTAAATATATTCTGAATTAAGCAAAAAGCCCGATACGACTGCCAATCCAAGCTACTTTTCCTATCTTTGCCCCGATGCAATTAGTCCACGACATTTTTGTTTTACTACGAAAAGAAGCCATACTCGAATGGCGGCAAAAATACGCCATAGGCGGCATTTTGCTATATGTCCTTTCGACGGTATTTGTGGTGTATATTGCTTTCGTGCGGGTAGATGCGAAGACTTGGAATGTGTTGTTTTGGATTATCATGTTATTTGCCTCAATTAATGCGGTGGTCAAAAGTTTTGTACAAGAAAACAGCCGCCGACAACTCTACTTCTACACCCTCGCGCATCCGACAGCCATCATTCTCTCGAAAATTTTATACAACACACTTTTACTCGGACTTATCAGCATACTCACCTTCGCAGCCATGTCTTTTTTTACGGAAAATATGGTCAAAGAGGTAGGTCTTTTCGCGCTGATATTGTTTTTAGGAAGTATGGGTTTTTCGATTGCGTTTACTTTCATCGCTGCTATTGCTGCCAAAGCCAATAACAGCGCGACCCTCATGGCAATCATGAGTTTCCCCGTTGTCATCCCCATTCTACTGACCCTCGTAAAACTCTCCGCCAATGCCCTCCGTCTCATTACAGACACGAGTTACTGGCGCGACATCAGCATTTTGCTGGCTATTGATGTGATTTTATTGACGCTTGTTATTATACTTTTTCCGTATCTTTGGAGAGATTAGTTGATTGGGTTGATTGGGTTATTGAGTTGATTAGGTTGATTAGCAGTCGCAAAACCCAATAAACTAATCAACCCAATAAAACTAATAAACCCAATCAACCCAATAAAACTAATCAACTAATAACCAAATCAACTTAATCAACTAATAACCCAATCAACCAAAAACTAAACTATGTGGTGGAAAATACTGGGCGTAGTCCTAATGCTCTATACAATCATCGCGGGAATGTTGATTCCCCTCTCGCCGGCTACGGCGTTCATTGATGCGGATAAAACCGATACCGGAACACGGCTCGAAATGACCGTTCATGGCTACAACACACACTACACACAGGCGGACGACCTGCGTGTGTGGCTCAAACGCGATACAACCGGATATGCTTTATGTGCCAATGAAATCAATCCGATTTCGGATAATAAAATGTCCGTAGCATTTGACTTGCCCAATCGCGTATCCTATTTCGACGGCGCAACGGATTTTGCATTAGTCATAGATGGTGGTACGAAAGACGGCTACTCGGTACTCCCCTCGGCAGTCAGTATCAATCAACTTCCGACTCGCGCCAACATGGAGGAAAGCTGCGCTATCAACTCCCTCAATCAGCGAGCAGGGATTACCTTCCCATTTCGGAATATCTTGGAAGAATCTATTCGCAGCTTATACTTTCATGTGCCTTTGTGGTTTGCGATGATGTTATTGATGCTGATTTCTGTGATTCATAGTGTGCGTTATTTGAGTTCTAACAACCTCTTATTCAGCACCAAAGCGGCGGCGTATGCGCGAGTGGGAGTTCTATTTGGAATACTTGGGTTGATTACGGGTGCGATATGGGCAAAGCATACTTGGGGCGCGTATTGGAGTTGGGATGTCAAGCAGAATACGGCGGCTGTGGCTGTCCTTATATATATGGCGTACTTCGTGGTGCGTGACTCATTTGACGACCTCGACAAGCAGGCGCGTATCTCATCCGTCTATAATATCTTTGCCTTTGCTGCATTGATTCCCTTATTATTTGTCCTCCCTCGTATGGCAGATAGCCTGCATCCCGGCAATGGCGGCAACCCCGCACTCGGCAGCAACGACCTCGACAATACCATGCGAATGGTTTTTTATCCCGGCGTCATTGCCATGATGCTTATTGGAGCTTGGATAGCCAATTTATTGTGGCGAATCAATTGGTTGAGATTAAAAAGATTGAGTAATTTTTGATTTGGGGGTTTTTGATTTTTGATTGGATTTTGCTTCGCAAAATTTTTATTCAGATAGGCGTTTTATTATTTTAAAATAAAAAAAATATATAATTAATTATTTATCAATTGTAAATAATTACAATTAATTTTAATTACGAATTAACCAATTACCAATCACCAATTACCTAACCACCAATCATTACGTATAAAAAAATTATTACTCTAAAAAAAAGAATTTATTGACATTGAAAAAAGAATTTTCCGCGAATTATTTTGTATAATATTCTAAAATATTGCTTTAATTTGCCTTCAGTTTCATTTGAATAATAAAATCATCATTTGGACGAGTTTGTCATTCAAATGAAGCTAAGGAACGCGGGATAAATAAGTTTACCAACTTGGGTAGATTATTTTGTATTTAGTTTTCGTCTTGAAAGAAGGCGTTTATCGGTATAAATAACTGATTTCAAGGCGGAAAATAAGTGCAAAAGAAGCAGCCAAGTTGGTAAAGTTATTTTTGCCGCGTTCCTAAGTGAACAAATAAGAATAAGTTAGTCCAAGATGCGAAATATTTTTTTGTTAGACGAATCATTTTTGACGCGAATACTAACCGTATTTAAGGAGAAAATGATGAAGTATAACGAAAAAAGATACAGTAGATTGGATTAAGTTATTCTTATTTGTTCACTAATCATTCGTTATGAGAAAAGCTGCATTATCTTTTTTGTTACTTCTATCGGCTAATTTATTATTAGCACAAGGAAGTGAATCTGATTTTTTTAGAAATATCGGTAAAATCTATGTCGTTGTAGCCATTATCGTTGCTACCTTCATCGGGATTGCATTGTTTCTATTTTATATGGAAAGAAAGGTAAGCCGCCTCGAACGGGAAATTAATGAATGAATGAGCGAATTTTGAATGAGTGAATGTACTCAATGAATGAGTGAATGAATTTTGAATGAAAGAATCCGACAGCTACGGTAATTCATTCATTCATTCATTCAAAATTCATTCATTAATATTCGCTCATTCAAAATTCACTCATTCAAAATTTTATTTTAAATGTCTAATAAACATTATAGTTTTATTAAAGGTGTAGAAGATTACTTTGATAAAGCTGCTGCCGCTACCAACCTGCCCGAGGGCTTGCTGGCACAAATCAAAGCCTGTAATGCTATCTACAAGATGCAATTTCCGGTCAAAATCGGCAAGGAATACCAAGTCATCGAAGCCTATCGTGTACAACACAGTCAACACCGCCTACCCACGAAAGGTGGTATTCGCTACGCGCCTAATGTCAACCAAGACGAGGTCATGGCATTAGCTTCTTTGATGAGTTTCAAATGTGCGATTGTGGATGTACCTTTTGGTGGTGCAAAAGGTGGCGTGAAAATCAATCCGCGTGATTACACGGTGGGGCAATTGCAAAAAATCACGCGCCGTTATGCTGCCGAATTGGTGAAGAAAAACTTCATCGGTCCCGGTCTTGACGTACCTGCGCCCGATTACGGTACAGGCTCTCGCGAGATGGCTTGGATACTCGACACCTACCTCGCATTTGGAAAGGGTGAGATTGATGCCGTAGGTTGCGTAACAGGTAAACCTGTGAAACTCAACGGCATACGCGGACGTACCGAAGCTACCGGGCGCGGTGTATTTTACGCCCTCAAAGAAGCCATGAGCATCAAAGAGGACATGAAAGCACTTGGACTCGAACCCGGCACCGAAGGCAAAACAATGGTCATTCAGGGCATGGGTAATGTGGGGTCTTACACCGGTACGATTTCGCAAGACGAAGGTGGTTTCAAAATCATCGGCGTAGCGGAGTACGAAGGTAGTATTCACAACGAAAAAGGCATCGACGTACACGCCTTGCTCAAGCATCGTAAGAAAACGGGGTCTATCCTTGATTTTCCGGGAGCGAAAAACCTCAAAACCCGCGAAGCAGCACTCGAACTCAAATGTGATGTACTCGTACCTGCTGCGCTTGAGCACCAGATTCACGGTGGTAATGCGAAAAATATCAAAGCTAAAATCATCGCTGAAGCAGCCAATGGACCAGTTACGCCGGATGCCGAGGCAATATTACTAAAGAAAGGTATCGTGGTTATTCCTGATATGTATATCAATGCAGGTGGTGTGACGGTATCGTATTTTGAGTGGTTGAAAAACCTCTCGCATATGCGTTTCGGACGTATGGAAAAACGTTTTGACCAGCAGACTTATGAGAACATCGTTGGTTTGGTGGAAAAAACAACGGGTCAGAAAGTCGGTGCTAAAGAGCGTGCCATGATTACGCGCGGTGCAGACGAGATTGACCTTGTACGTTCAGGTTTGCAAGAAACGATGATTACGGCATATCACGGTATTCGCGAGATTCTCAAAAAGAATAAAAAAGTGGACGATCTGCGAAGCGCTGCATTCGTCAATTCTATCGAAAAAATTGCGAGTGATTATATCTCATTAGGTATTTTTCCTTGATGTTTTGACGAATTGACGAGTTGTTGTAATTCGTCAACCCGTCAACTCATTAACACATCAACCCGTCAATACTTTGTTAGGAAGTCAGTCCAATAGCTGACTTCCTACAAAATGTTCTTTTACAAAAAAGCTATTTTTTGCTGATTTATTTGTTTACTACAACAATCCTTCGTAATTTTGTGCTGAATTATATAGGATATTCTTAAATAAGATTAAGTCTATACCGATAACCATCGGGAAAGTTTAAGTTAAAAACTATTAAATATATAAATGTAGTTACTTGAACTTCGTTTTAGACTTATTTAAACTTATTAAAACAAATGTTAAATAAATTAGATAAAATAGACCTTGCTATTCTCCAAATTCTTCAAGAAAACAGTAAAATCACCAATCTCGATTTATCTAAAAAAATCGGACTTTCTCCCGCACCTACGCTCGAACGTGTAAAGAAACTTGAACAAAGCGGTATTGTGCAGAGTTATCATGCTTTGGTCGATCCACAAGCTATCGGGCTGAATGTCAAGACATTCGTATTGGTTTCATTGGCATGGCAAAAAGAAAATGCCCTCAATAATTTCATGGAGAAAATCAAAGCCATCAAAGAAATAACCGAGTGCTATATCATTACGGGTGAGGCAGATTTTCTCATCAAAATTATCTGCAAAGACATTCCAACCTACGAGCAACTTTTGTTTAAAACCCTCTCTCAAATTGAAGAAATTGAACGACTCAAAACACTAATGACACTTTCTACCGTGAAAGATTCTAAAATATTACCATTCCAATATGAGTAAAAACTTTTAGAGGAGAGAATGAGAGACGAGAGAAATGAGTCTTTATGATATTGACGCGATGCCTTTCGTGTCGCGTTTTTTAGTTTCCTATTACTCTACATGAGAAAATTTTAAAATCGTAATGTAAGCCACAATGTCTTCGCCAAATTGAGAATTGAGAATGTATAATTGATAACTAATTTTATTTTATAATTTGTAATTGTTTAATTTTAAGTTTTTTATGAAATAAAAAATAAATTAATTATCAACTCTCAATTATCAATTTTCAATTTGGCGAACATATTGAAGCCACTAATGCACTAATTATTTCAAGGGAATTATGGCTACCCATTTAACTTTGCCTAAATGAATACTCGTCAGACGAATCCCTTTATTCAATGCGAATATTTTATGAGACCAATCACGACATTTCACAAAAGCCTTCGTCAGACGAGTACTATCCCACAAGCAAACTTAAACGGGTAGCCG
>CALHBW010000219.1 GCA_937930625.1 uncultured Saprospiraceae bacterium
TCATGTAGGAAATCAGGTGGAATACAGACTGGTTTTTATTTTAAATTTGGATAAAATGCTGATAATCAATCCTATAAGGTTTTCGAAAACCTTATAGGATTTGGGCTTGCTTCACATTCCACCTGATTTCCTACATGAGCCTTATTATTTTTTGAAAAAAAATATTTTTTAAACTTAAACTTAGACTTAGACTTAGACTTATTCCTGTTTATTCTGTCTATTCTTGATAATTGTTACGAGGATTTTGATGAGTTCGATGTTT
Organism: uncultured Saprospiraceae bacterium; assembly: GCA_937930625.1. GTDB lineage: Bacteria > Bacteroidota > Bacteroidia > Chitinophagales > Saprospiraceae > JAHDEO01. The sequence continues at coordinate 263 of CALHBW010000219.1, forward strand.
TCCTCGTGCAACTTGTCTCTTTGTTCACTGCCATAATTGACATGGCGCATAATTCGTAAATTTACTTCTGTTTCGCGTAATTCTTTCAGGGCAATTCTGGCTTCAGGGAACACGAAAAAAATAAGTTTAAGTTTAAATTTACTAATTATTTTTCAGGGCAAACGAAAAGTCGTTTTTGTAATATGAGTTTTTAAATTGAAGATAGGCGCAAGTCGGCGGACATTTTTAAAATGTCAGGCGACAATGTTTTTTCATTGCCTGTTCAAAATCATATTTTTATACAATTTTAATAACATAATTTGTGAAAAATAATTCAAGTTAAAACAAAAATTTATCTCGCCTGACATTTCAAAAATGTCCGTCGAGTGGCTTTCCCGAAAACCTAAAAATCAACACATTATAAATTATCAAAACGACTTTTCGTTCCCCCTGAATTATTTTTTAAAAAAATAATTAGTAAATGTTTTAATATAAATATTTGATTAACAGTTTCTTATGCTATGTTTTTTTTTTAATGAATTTAATTTTTAATTAAATTCGTTTTTTAAACTTAAACTTATTCTTAAACTTAAACTTAATTCGCAACAGGCGTAGAAATCTGAAAGCCCGAATCCCAGTAACCGGGGCGGATACCGGAGGCGTAAGCATTATTAAATTTCTTGCTGATAGCGATACGTTCTTTTTGTGCCAATAAGAAAATATAGGGCACATCATCGTGTATTTCCTGATGCAATTGGTGGTAGAGTGCGTATCGTTTTTGGTCGTCCATTTCTTTGCGAAGGTCGTCAATGATTTGGTCGGTTTTGACATTGCCAAATCCGGTGTAATTCGAGCCACCGTCGTTATAGGAGTCGGTGTGCCATATCTGTTTGGGGTCAGATTCGAGCGGAGACGAAATCCAGCCCATAGTGACCATATCAAAATTGTGCGACTTGGCGCGCTCCAACATGACCGACCATTCGAGTGGCAAAATATTGACCTTGATACCTGCCTTGCGCGCTTCCTCTTGAAAGATAAGACAAGCACGTTCGCGGCGCGAATTGCCGGTATTGAAGTGCAAATCAATCGTGAAATCGACTTTTTCACCGTCTATTTCTTTATCCAAAACACCATTGCCATCTGTATCTTTCCAGCCTGCTGCTGCAAGGAGTTGTTTGGCTTTGGCGTGGTCATGTGCGTAAGGTTTTACATTCGGGTTGAGGCGTTCGGTGAGCGATGGGTGGGTAAAACTCGCTACACGTTCGCCCAAACCATAACAGAAGGATTCTATCAATTGGTCAACGTTCATGATGTGTGCAAGTGCCTTGCGGGTATTGACATCGCTGAATTTGTCACGTCGCTTATTGATTGCCATATAATCATATGAAAACAGGGGAGGGGTAGCCGTCTCGAACTTACTTGTAAAGTTTTTTGACTCGCGTAAATCGGTCACGAAAGGCTTCGGCTCAATGCCGCGCATAGCGTCTATTTTTTCTCCTTTGAGGGCTACTGTAGCAGTTGTGAGGTCATTAATGGTCTCAAAAACAAGTGTTTCGGGATAGGCTTCAAACCAATGGTTGTCTTTTACTTTGTGTCCCCACCAGTCTTTTTTTAATTTGAGCGTAACACGTTGATTGACCTGCCATTTGTCAAAGGTATAAGGTCCTGAACCTACGACGACTTCGCGTTGGAATTTGCTGCTGTTGTATTGGTCTGCAAATGTATTGATGTCCGCGTTATTGTCCAGTTTTTCGCCTTTGGTATAGAGTTCTTTGACGGTAAATTTCTTCATAATGCCTTCAGAGTCATAGATATATGCAGGGACGATGTAGAAATCTGCTAAGGCAGATTCTGCAATCATATAAGGCTTGGCATAGATGAGGGAGAATTTTTTCGGATTATTTTCATCAATAATAATCTCTTCAATATCTTCGAGATAAGGCTTTAGGGCTTTGCTATCTGTTTTGGGGTTTTTGAGAACGCGAAGCGAAAAATCAACGTCGTGACCGGTAATCGGTTCGCCATTGTCCCAGACAGCTTCGGGACGAATTTCCATATCAGCGCGGAGTTTTCCACCGGGCAATTCGGTATAAACCGGACGTGCTTTTGCCAGCACAGGTACAATACTATAATCCTTAAAGTCAATGTTAACTAAGGTCTGAAAAACGTGTTGGAAAATAATCGTTGCACCATTATCATTTGAATTGAGGGGCGTCAATTCTTCGGGGTCTCCGAGTGCATGTGTGACGACTTTGTTTTCGTAATTGCCTGAATTATTATTAGTAGTTGTACCACTGTTATCGCTACCACAGCTCGTAAATAGCCAAATTAGCGCGACTGCGAATACCCAAGAAAACTTATTTATTCTCATAATTTATTAAGTTTAAGTCTAAGTGTAAGTTTAAGAATAAGTGTAAAAAATTAATTTTCAGGTAAATTTATATTGCGAAAATTTATTATTTATTTTAAAATAAATAATTTTTAGACTTATTCTTAAACTTAAACTTAATCTTATTCTTCGGTTAGAAGATGTTTTAAGGCTAAATTTAGAAATAATAAATGGATTGGCAAAGGAATTTTGCTGATGTGCGGATAGTCATAACCTACGAAGTGAGTTTTGCAAATTGTCTATTGTTCAGGCAAAACTTAATGCTACATATAGTAAGTTTGAATAAATAGGGTAGGGTGGACGAACCGGTTCAGGTTTTTCAAAATCGTTCATATTATCCTGTTTAGCTGCTGATTTATTGATCTGCTGTTCTACGATTTGAGAAGCCGGGGGAATCGCTGTATTTATAGTTACTTGTACCATAAATGCAAGCGCAATTGCGGCTGCTATACTAAGCCATATTTTCTTGGTGTTGGACATACTGACGACTTTGGGGCGATGAACTGTCGGCTTGCTGGCACAATAACTATTGACGCCCACCATGATTTCTGCTTGCAGATCTACCTCTGCCCGAAACGCTTCATCTGTGGCATATTTTGCCTCAAATTGCCGACGTTCTGCCCCTTCCAATTCGCCGAAAAGGTAGCTGTCTATCCATTCTTGTTGATCGCAATTCATATTTTAAGTATTGTTGTGTTGTCGTCAGATAGCTCGTAACATAGAATTTCTACCACCTGCGAATGCCAATTCTTTTAATTTTTTCATTGCTTTGCACTTGAAATTTTTAGCTGTCTGCTGACTCTTAAAGCCCATGATAATAGCGATTTCCGACATTTTTTTTCGTTCAAAACAATGTAGCTGCAATATTTCTTGTTCGCGTGGTGAAAGCCTTCCTAAGTATTTGCGAAGGATTTCATTGCGTTCCTTAATGATAAAATCCTCCTCAATATTGATGGGCGATTCAAAAACATCCGCAAAGGTGTCTATAGGAACATTGCGCCCTGATTTTCGGAGTTTTTTGTACCAAAGATTCTGTGCTACTCTGAAATTATAGGTCGTCAATTTGGCGTTGTGTTGGTATTTATTATTGCGAATATTTTGCACCAAATTGATACAAACGTCCTGAAAAATATCTTGTGCGTCGGCGTGACTGCCACTATTTCTGCAAATCCACTTACATATCATATCAAAACTCTGCTCGCGGATTTGGCGCAAGGCTTCATTCGCCTCTTGCGATTTACCGGAGCGAATTTTTAAGATGAGTATGTGGTCTGAATAACGCATTTGTGAAGGTTAATACCACTAAGTTGAAAAAGGTAACTTTTTTTTTACGGTAAACAGTGGACGGTAGATGGTTAACGGTTCTAACGCAGGGTAGGACGCGAGTATTTTTTTACTTTTTTTTGACGGCATAAATTTCTTACTTGAAGGGTTTTGGAAGCAGATTCCGTCCACCGTCAACCGTACTTCTGAATCCGTTGTAGGTCGCGTTTGTTTTCGCGTTCTTTGATGGTGTTGCGTTTGTCGTATGATTTCTTTCCGCGTGCGAGGGCAACTTCGAGTTTGGCGAAGCCGCGTTCGCTCATAAAGAGGCGGGTGGGAACGATGGTGAAACCTTTTTCGCGGATTTTGCGGTCAAGTTTTTTAAGTTCTTGTTTGGTGAGTAAGAGTTTACGGACTCGGATGGGGTCGTGATTGTTGGATGTACCGTGTTTATATACCGAAATGTGCATATTACGGATGAAGAGTTCTCCGTTTTTCATAAAGCAGTAGGCTTCTTTTAGATTCGCGTTGCCATCACGGATAGATTTGATTTCTGTACCCAACAATACCATTCCTGCCTCATACCTTTCCACAAAAAAGTATTCGTATTCCGCCTTGCGGTTGACTATATTTATTTCTTTTTGTTTTGACATTTCTATTAAAGTTATTGACAATCAGATGTTTGCCAGCTTTTCAACCGTTTTTTTCATTGTGAATTTTATGTCTATTTGAATTCCATTTCACACAAATTTGCATTTATTTTTAATCAAATCCAAACACAAGCAAATTCTAAACTCTAACTTCAAAACAGATACTAATGTTTCATCTGCTTTTTTATTTCGAGCGTCTGTGTTTGATATTTTGATACCTTTTGTGATTTTCATCTTCCTCAAGACGCATTTTCTCTATTATAATTTTGATATTTTACACTAATACAACATTTAATAGTAAAAAATACTTGATTATATAATAACAAATTGGTACATTTGCGTATGTATTAATGCGTTCATGTTCAGATTGATAATAAATTAACAACTTGAACAAACAATAATATTGTTAAATAATCTAAATTGTAATATACTGCAAATTAGGATTATATAAAACACCTCAAATTTATAGTTCCCGACTTATCTACACATCAACTACCTGATTAACTACCACACAGTAAGCCGTATCCATCCGATATTACACGCTTTACTTTAAAGCCTATAGCTTTAAAGTAAAACCATGCCTTTCTAAGATATAGGTACTATACCTCAATATGTTCGCCAAATTGAGTATTGAATGTTTTTTGATTATTTATTAAATATAATTTTAATTTGTATTGATTTAAAATTTAATTATTTACAAAAATAAAAATAAATAAATTACTCGCGTTCGACTTAGTTCAGTCCAAGCACTTACTTAGGATGATTTGCTCGAATAATTTCAACGTGACGAATATTTCTCCAAATCAACATAGAACCAAGTACAACGAACAAAGAACGTGAGTAGTTACCTAATTTTTAATTTGGCGAACATATTCATACCTATGCCCCAGTTAAAAAAATGCCACACACTATCAACATATAATTATAAACCGAAATTGTTTTTATGAAAACATTAATTACATGCCTAACTATACTGGTAATTATCAGTACCTTCCATTTAAATGCACAACAAAACTACATTCCCGCGACTTTGTCGAGTGAATCTACAAGTAGGCAGTGTGGCACAGACCAAGCTTTGCAAAATCGCCTACAAGACCCCAACTATGTCAAATACCGACAAGATATTATCCAAAAAATCAATGCTAACCAACTAAAGAGCATTCCTTGCAATGCTCAAAATTCGGTTGTTGTCCCGATAGCCGTTCACTTCGACAATTCTTACGATTGTACGAATGCACAATGTTTGATAGATGCAACAACAGCGCAAATCCAATCTCTCAACGATGATTTTGCTGCCGCAAATGCAGATTTAGTAAAGTATAATCAAATCATCGCCAATTGTGGCGGTACAAATGTGGCGTCAGATGGCGTATGCGTTACCTTTTGCCTCGCTACTCAGAATCACCCTGCGGGGTCGGGCATTGCCGAAGGATTTCCTGCCATTACAGTTGGACAATATAATGGTGGTTTTGAATTAAATGGAGTGGGCGCCCCCGAATGGGCAGGTTATCTCAATATGTTTGTAGTAGATGGATTGGGTTATGGAGTTGCTGATGCTATTCTGGGAGCATTGAATGGAGATGGTGTTACGCAGGACGGTGCCTTCTGGGGAGGACCCGGATTTGCACAATGTAGCTCCGGCGGCGCACTCAACGATGATAATAGTTGGAACTTAGGACGTACACTTACACACGAAGTAGGGCACTATCTGGGACTTCATCACACATTCCAAGGCGGTTGTTCGGATGAACCCAACTCACCCTACGATGTCAATGATACACCTGCACAATCTAACGCTAGCAGTGGAGTTGTCGCAACTAATAATTGTAACGTACTCGCTACAGGCTGTACACAAGGAGAGTATGTCCAATTTAATTATATGGATTACTTTGATGATGCCAGCCTGGTGATGTTTTCCAACGAACAAGCTATCGCTATGAATGCTTTTGTAAATAGCGTTACTTGGGCATCAGCTACTACCGCTTGTGCAAACGGTACTGAAAGTATCGCTGCCTGTGGTGGTGGCGGCGGCGGTTCTGCCACTTGCGACGATGGTGTTCAGAATGGAGACGAAACAGGTATTGATTGCGGTGGTTCTTGTCCTGATGTCTGCGACCTTTGTGATAATGCATTAGAAGGAACAACTTGTGACGATGGCGACGCCTGTACCACCGGCGAAACTTACGACGCCGATTGCAATTGTGTAGGAGGGATATTGCAAGATACAGACAATGATGGTACTTGCGACGCACAAGATGATTGTCCTGACGACCCAACTGACAACTGCAATGTCGATTACTGCGATGCCACAAGCACAAATACCAACTACGAATTTATACAGTCCGTAGAAGTCAATGGTCAAGCCAATAACTCAGGCAACGATGGTGGTTATGGTGATTATACAGGCACAACACTCACGACACTCAGTAGCACCAATGACCTTACACTCTCTCCCGGATTCGTCAATAGTTCTTATGCCGAAAATTGGAGGGTCTGGATAGATTTCAACAAAGACGGCGACTTTGACGATGCCGACGAACAAGTTTATACAGGCACAAGTTCAAGTACGACTCCTTTGGTGGGTACATTCAGCGCACCTTCAGGAACAGGTACAACCACCATGCGTATAGTGATGGAATGGAATGGTACACCCGGACCTTGCGGTTCATTCACCTACGGAGAAGTTGAAGATTACAGAGTAGCATTAAGCGCACTTTGTACACCCGGAACAGCTTGCGATGATGGCGATGCCTGTACCACCGGCGAAACCTACGATGCCAACTGCAACTGTACGGGCGGCACATTAGTAGATTCAGATGGTGACGGCGTTTGTGATGATAATGATGCTTGTCCGGGACAAGATGATGCTATAATTGGTACGGCTTGTGATGACGGAGACCCATGCACCGAAGGCGAAACTTATGATAATAACTGCGAATGTTCAGGCGGTACATTAGTAGATTCAGATGGCGACGGTGTGTGCGAGACAGATGATATGTGTCCGGGACAAGATGATGACATAATAGGAACGCCTTGTGACGATGGCGATGTCTGTACCACAGGTGAAACTTATGATAGCAACTGTGAATGTACAGGCGGCACATTCCAAGATGCAGACGATGATGGTACTTGCGATGCACAAGATGATTGTCCGAATGACCCAACGGATAATTGCAATACCGATTACTGCGATGCCACAAGCACAAATACCAACTACGAATTTATACAGTCCGTAGAAGTCAATGGTCAAGCCAATAATTCCGGCAATGATGGTGGTTATGGCGATTACACAGGATCACCTCTTGCGACTTTAAGTGCTACCAATGACCTTACACTCACCCCCGGATTCGTCAACAGTTCTTATGCTGAAAACTGGAGGGTCTGGATAGATTTCAACAAAGACGGCGACTTTGACGATGCCGGAGAACAAGTTTATGCAGGCACAAGCTCAAGCACTACTCCACTGGTGGGTACATTCAGTGCGCCTTCGGGAACAGGTACGACCACCATGCGTATAGTGATGGAATGGAATAGTACCCCCGAAGCCTGTGGCTCATTCACCTACGGAGAAGTAGAAGATTACACAGTAGCCTTGAACGATGGCGGAGGCTGTACGCCCGGAACGCCTTGCGACGATGGCGACCCATGCACCGAAGGCGAAGCCTTAGATAGCGAGTGTAATTGTGGCGGTGGTACATTCCAAGATGCAGACAATGACGGCGTTTGTGATGACAATGATGTCTGCCCCGGTGGCGACGACAATATAGATAGCAATGGTAATGGCATACCCGATGCTTGTGATTCAGGCGGTGGAGATGTCGCAGCACCTTGTGTCAATGGTTTTGCAGACGGCTATCCGTGCAATAATGTTGACTTGGTCGGCTTCCTGTCAAATGCTGATATGGGCTGTTCGTCAGCCAATGACATCTGGGGATGGACTGACCCGCAGACCGGAAAAGAATACGCCATTTTCGGCTGTAGAGACAGAACGACCTTTATCGACATTAGTACACCAAATAATCCCGTATTAATTGGCTCATTACCGACCAATACTTCAGCGAGTAGCTGGCGGGATATGAAAGTATTTGACGACCACGCTTTCATCGTCAGTGAAGCCGGCGGACATGGTATGCAAGTATTTGACTTGACGCGCTTGCGTAATGTCAATAATCCGCCAAGCAACTTCAATGCAGATGCCACAATGACAAACCTCGGTGGAGGACTCAACTTGAGCAATTCTCACAATATTGTACTCAACGAACAATCCGGTTACGTTTATACCGTAGGCAGCAATACATGTTCGGGCGGATTAACGGTTATTGATGTGAATAATCCGACTTCGCCTTCATTTGTAGGTTGTTTCTCTTCGGATGGTTACACACACGATGCCCAATGTGTCAACTATATCGGTCCCGACACGCAGTATCAAGGCGCAGAAATTTGTTTCAATTCAAATGAAAATACCTTGACCATCGTAGATGTGACCGACAAAACAGACATGTCGCAGATTTCAAGAACGGGTTATGCCGGACAACGCTACACACATCAAGGTTGGCTGACAGAAGACCAACAATATTTCTTGATGAATGATGAACTGGATGAAGCGCAGAACGGACACAATACCCGCACGCATATCTGGGATGTAAGCAATCTGGATAGCCCCGTTTATATGGGCTTCTATCAGGCAGCCGTAGCTTCTATCGACCATAATTTGTATATCAAAGGCGATAAAGCTTATATGGCAAACTACCGTAGCGGACTAAGAATAGTGGACGTCAGCAATGTTGCCAATGCCAATTTGCAAGAGGTGGCTTATTTCGATACTTATCCGCAGAATGATAATGCTTCATTCAATTCTGCATGGAGTAATTATCCGTATTTTGCAAGTGGAAATATCATTGTCAGTGATATAGAAAAAGGCTTGTTCGTACTTAGAGAGACGCAACCTTTAGAACGTGAGGACGAACAACTCGCAGTAAATCCGTCGCTATACATTCAACCGAATCCTGCAACTGATGTCATCAACGTTAATTTCCAAAATATACAGGAAAATGGCATCCTTCAGGTCTATGATATGACGGGCAGACCTATCAGTCAATATACCCTGGCAGCGGAGTCTGACAATCTACGTATCGGCGTCAAACACTTGCCTGCTGGTATGTATATCATTCGATTACACTTCGGAGATAACACTTACGCTACTGAGCGTTTTGTGAAACTTTCCGAATAATAACAGACGATAAAATA
>CALHBW010000220.1 GCA_937930625.1 uncultured Saprospiraceae bacterium
GCTACCCGTTTAAGTTTGCCTAAAGCGAATACTCGTCAGACGAATCCTTTTATTCAGTGCGAATATTTTATGAGACAAATCACGACATTTCACAAAAACCTTCGTCAGACGAGTACGCCCGGCAACTTGAGTTCGGCAAAGTTAGACGGATAGCCTGCGTATTTATGATTTTTAAATGTTAAATATTGTTAACGCATGGTAGTATGTATTGCATAGTACTATATTTTTACATAAATTTGCAGTATGAAAATTGAAAATGCAAAAATACAAATGCGGAAAGGAGTGCTTGAACTCTGCATCCTTTCCATTATAGCAGAAAAGGAAGCATACCCGTCGGATATTATAGAGCGTCTGGAAAAATCAAAACTTGCCGTCGTTCAGGGAACGATTTATCCCTTACTAATGCGACTCAAAAATGCAGGTATTCTTCACTATACATGGAAAGAATCGCGCAACGGACCGCCCCGCAAATATTATCAATTGACGGATGAAGGCGAAGTATTTCTCGGAGAACTCTCGCAAACTTGGGATACGCTCGCACACGCAGTAGGCGAATCTACCAAGCATTATAGACAAGAAACGTGAGACAAGATATAATGTGATATATTTTTATAGAGAACTATGAACTATCAACGATGCACTATGAACTGATACTCATTTTCTCCACTCTAAAATCGAATTTAAACTTAAACTTAATCTTAAACTTAGCATGAATAAAGTATTTAATATTAATATTGGAGGTTATCCGTTTGTGATTGACCATGAAGCTTTTGATGAACTCGAACAATACCTAAATAGCCTCAATCGCTATTTTAAATCATCTGAAGGGCGCGACGAAATCGTATCTGATATAGAGCTACGTATCGCCGAACTGTTCAAAGAAAAACTCAAACGCCGCAAGATTGTCTCCCTCAAAGATGTCAATGATGTGATTGATACTATGGGCAGACCTGAACAATTTGAAGAGGAAACTTATGCCGATTCAGGGGGTTATGGAGATAATCAGTTTGATATTCGTACCGGTAAACGTCTTTATCGTGACCCGGAAAGCAAAATTTTGGCGGGTATCTGTTCCGGCTTGAGTGCCTACTTGGGTATAGAAGACCCGATTTGGATGCGACTGGCTTTCGCGATTGCCTTTTTTGGCTTTGGTATCGGCGTGTTGCCGTACATTATATTATGGATGGTTGTTCCCGAAGCGAAGACTTCGGGCGACAAGCTCGCTATGCGAGGCGAAGCCGCCAATGTATCTAATATCGCCAATTTTGTTCAAGACAATATGCAGCATTTGGGCAAGAAAATCACCGAATTGGGCAAAGAATTTAAGTAGCGATGAACTAATTTTTTGAATTTAACCACTTGTACGGACAGGTCGCGACCTGTCCTTTCCACCACACACAATATGAAACGCACTATCCAATCTACTAAAAGTGTCGTCATTGGACTTTTTGTACTCTCTTTGACAGCATTTTTATACCTTAATACACGCCCTGAATGTCGCCCCAAGATGCCCAAACTCCGTCACGCCACTCCTGCTATGCAGGATTCTACAAAACTCTCGAACCGACCGAAATTAAGAGAATCTATTTCTTTCGGTCCTGCTCTACAAGCTATTAATTTTATTGAGGAAACGAATGAATTAGTGGGATTTCATCGGTAAATGAGTAGATGAGTTAAATGTTTGGTATGTTTAAATTTGCAGTTGACACTTTTTTGAAATTTAAAATTTAAAATAATAAATGTAAAATGTAAAAGTGCTTGTAGTACGTGTACAATACATTTTTTTTTATTGTTTAAAAATTTAAAAATCAACAAAATAGAAATATCTCGGGCTACCCGTCTAAGTTTGCTTGTGGGATACTACTCGTCTGACGAAGGTTTTGTGAAATGTAGTGATTTGTCTCATAAAATATTCGCACTGAATAAAGGGATTCGTCTGACGAGTATTCGATTTAGGCAAACTTAGACGGATAGCCATATCTCGCGTTCACTCGCGTCCTATAACTTTTACATTTTACATTTATTATTTTACATTTTACATTTCAAAAAAGTGTCAAGTGAAATTCTAAACATCTATTCATTCTAATAAGCCAATAGCTGCTCCAACGCTGTTCTAAATCGCTCCACAGGCAAAAAGCCTTTTTCCAATTCCTTTGCAAATGGAAACGGCGTATCAAGGCTTGCCACACGCATCACAGGGGCGTCAAGGTGTTCAAACAAATGCTCACTAATGTAGGCAGAAATTTCTGCGCCAACACCACCCGTCAGCGTATCTTCATGCAAAACGATAACTTTATTGGTCTTTTTGACGGTCGCTTCAATTGCCTCATAATCAATGGGTAATAAACTACGCAAATCTAAAACATCCGCATCAATACCCATTTCTTCCGTAGCTGCTTTCGCCCAATGTACGCCCATACCGTAAGTGATAATCGACACCGCTTCGCCTTCTGCGGCAAGTGCTGCTTTGCCGATTTCGGTGGTATAATAACCCTCCGGCACATCTGCCGTAAGGCTTCGATACAATGCTTTATGTTCGAAATACATCACCGGATTCGGGTCTTCGAAAGCTGCAAGGAGCAAGCCTTTGGCATCCACCGGATTGGATGGATAAACGATTTTTAAACCCGGCACATGGAAGAACCACGCTTCATTGCTCTGTGAGTGAAAAGGTCCTGCGCCCACGCCGCCGCCCGTAGGCATACGCACGACCACATCGGCATTTTGTCCCCAGCGATAATGCAATTTGGCGAGATTATTAACAATCTGATTGAAGCCGCAAGTCACGAAATCCGCAAATTGCATTTCCACCATCGACTTGTAGCCTTTGATGCTCAAACCCAAGCCAATCCCGACAATCGCGCTTTCACAAAGCGGCGTATTTCGCACACGTTCCTTGCCGAATTTATCCGTAAAACCTTGCGTAATCTTAAACACACCGCCATAATCAGCGATGTCTTGTCCCATTAAAATCAAATTGTCATAATTGACCATTGCCTCGCTCAAACCATCGGAAATAGCATCAATCATTCGCTTCTCGGAAGTCACACCGTTTGGTGGCGTAACGACTTGTGAATGAGGCGCATAAATATCTGTCGTCTCCAATTCATGCGAAAAATCCACATCAGGTTCGGCATATGCCGCATCCAATCCGGCATTGATTTCCGCTTTAATTTCTGCACGAAGATTCGCAATATTTTCTTCTGTCAAAATACCTTCTTCTAATAAAAAGGCTTCGTAATTTTTGAGCGGGTCTTTAGTCGCCCAATGCTCCATCAAATCCTTCGGAACATACTTTGTGCCGGAAGCTTCTTCGTGTCCGCGCATCCTAAAAGTATCACATTCAACGAGATACGGGCGCGGATTTTTACGCAAATCCTTCGCTATCTCATCAATGGTTTGATAAACTTCCAAGACATTATTCCCATCAATCGTAATGGCTTCCATACCGTAGCCAATTCCTCTATCCGCAAGTTTTTTGGCGCGGTACTGCTCGCTTGCAGGCGTCGAAAGTCCGTAACCATTATTTTCAATCACAAAAATGACGGGCAATTGCCAAACGGCAGCCGTATTGAGTGCTTCGTGAAATTCGCCTTCGCTCGTACCGCCTTCGCCCGTAAATGCCACCGAAACATTCGCCTCAGCACCCAATTTGTGCGCCATCGCAATACCACTCGCCAAAGACAACTGCGGACCAAGATGCGAAATCATCCCTACAATATTCCAGTCCTTCGCACCAAAGTGAAATGAACGGTCGCGCCCCTTCGTAAAGCCTTTCATCTTGCCTTGCCATTGACAAAACAAACGCTCCAACGGCACCTCGCGCGTCGTAAATACGCCCAAGTTGCGATGCATCGGGAAGATATATTCTTCGGGCTGCATAGCGGCAGTCACCCCCACCGAAATCGCCTCCTGACCAATGCCCGAAAACCATTTGCTAATTTTGCCTTGACGCAACAAAACCAACATTTTTTCTTCTATCATTCGCGGACGCAACAGCGCACGATACAATTCAAGCAATCGCTTATTGCTCATCCGTTTTTTATTGTATTTGATTACCGTTTCAGTTGTCATTTTTTAAATTTTTAGCAAAGGTAAGGGAATAATTTTGAATGAGTGGATTTTGAATGAGTGAATGAGTGAATGAGTGAATGAGTGAATGGAGGAATTTTGAATGAATGAATTTTGAATGAGCGAATAATGCGATAATGCGATAATGCGATAATGTTTTTTTAATGTGTGTCGCACTCTTTTTTAAGGTTCTTCGACATTTTTGCAAATAATATCTCACGCAGAGAACGCAGAGGTCGCAGAGAATTTATTATCAGCACTCTGCGAACTTTGCGAACTCTGCGTGAAAAGAGCGTTTTATTGAATTTGCAAAAACTGCCAAAGAACCTTTTTTAATTTTTCAATGATTTTTTTTTATTTTTTTGAATTTTATTTTTCTCATTTAAAGAGCTTCATAAACCATTGTTTTTCAATTACTTACAATGCGTATAAAATGTATTTAAATTTTAACTTATTCGACTTTTTTTATATTAAAATGCGTTTTTTTCATTTTGATGGAACTGATTGAGCAGTAATGTCGTTACTTATTTAGACGGAATCAAAATAAGGAAGTTTGAATAACTCCAAAAAACGACTTCTTCTGAATTGATTCACCTTCAAAATCATAAATTTTTCATAAAAACAATAAAAAAAACTACTTTTTGTTTTATAATTAAAACAATTTGTTTTAATTTGTAATTATTCACCGTTCGGGTTACGAGTTGCGGTGTATGGGTTGCAAGTTACAGGGTATGGGTTATTGCTTTTTGCTTTTGCAAAAAATGCCCTGCGACTCGCAACCCGTAACTATCAACTCGAAAACTCGCAATGATTGCCCGCAACACTTAAATTTATTAAAAATGAGAATAACATTAGAAAACGCATTAGACCGAATGAAACAGTACATGAGATTGGTATGGTTCAAGATAGCTTTACTGGTCATTTTTGGCGTGGTCTTGAATCGTAAAGACATCAGCTTTACATTCAATTTTAATGCAGGGGAACAAGCTGTTGCGGCAAATGCTCCCATCATGACGAAAGAAACGGAAACATTCCCTCAAACAACAAGTCATCAGGAGATGGGAATGCTTGCGGATATAGTGCCGCGCCCTTCCCGCGCCCCTGTACGGCGGCGTTCACCGGAGGAGTTGGCGAAGTTCAAACGGCAACAAACGTATGTAGATAGGTTTGCGCCGGTAGCCATATCGGAGATGAAAAAGTATGGCGTTCCTGCAAGTATCAAGCTGGCGCAAGGCTTGGTGGAAACCAACGCAGGCTCCAGCAAGCTGGCAAGTAAGCACAACAACCATTTCGGGATTAAGTGCTTTTCCAAAAAATGCGGTAAAGGGCATTGCGTGAATTTTTCGGACAATACGCATAAGGACTTTTTTGTGCGTTACGAAACGGCTTGGGTGAGCTACCGCGCACATAGCGAGTTCCTTTCAGGCAAACGGTATCGCCATCTGCAGGATTTGGGCAAGGATTATAAGGCATGGGCACGCGGCTTGAAGGCTGCCGGATATGCCACCGACCCAAGTTATGCCGATAAGCTAATCCGCACTATTGAAGATTTAGAATTGTATAAATATGACCGATAGTTACGGGTTGCGGGTTTTCGGGTTACGAGTTAGGGCTTATTTTTTGCTTCGCAAAAGATGAATAAGTCCGTCAACTCGCAACCCGTCAACTCGTAACTCGCAACTCGCAACTCATAAACCATGTCAAATTCTGCACATTTGTGTTTCTTATATTTAACTATTTTTTTGCTGATGATTTTGAGTTTTTATTTGATTAGAAACTTCCTGAATTTTCGGCAAAAAATTATTGGCAAGCGCAATTATCCGTTGGTCAAGGCATTTAGTATTCTGATTATTGCTTTTGCACTCCAAAACGGTTTGAGTCAGGCATTGATTCCGATGTTTATGGATTTCGTTGGTTATAGCGGATATACATATTCGGGTAGTTCCAATGAATCTATTGTTTTTTATCTTGTCGTGGGTGCTGTGGCTATCGCCTATGTTTTTGCGATAAGAGGAGAAAAAGAGAAATAATTCTTGTTGTAGTAAGTAAAAATAGTATATTGTTTGGTCTTTTACAGAGAGTCATGTTTCAAGGGGTAGGACAAATCTTTAATTTCAAATTGAAATGAGCGCAATTAAGCCCCTGTAATGACTGCTTTAGCTGTCAAGTGAATAGCAAACAATGTCACATAAATAACTTATTTTAAATGAATTATAAATTTTAAATAAAAAATTATTTGATAGTTAAAGCAGCCATTACAGAACTCGGATTAAAGCATTTTTTTTACTAAAATTAAAGATTTGTCCTACAACTTGTTTTCAATATATTCGCCAATTATGAATTTTGAATGGAAAAAGGTGCGATTCTATTTTTTCTAAAGGAAAAAATAGAATCGCACCTATGGTAAAAATATTTTAATTGTTAATTGTCAATAAAAAAACAAAGTGAAATTCAATATGTTCGCCAAATTGAAAATTGATAATTGAGAGTTGATAATTAATTTATTTTTTATTTCATAAAAAACTTAAAATTAAATAATTACAAATTATAAAATAAGATTAGTTATCAATTGTACATTCTCAATTCTCAATTT
>CALHBW010000221.1 GCA_937930625.1 uncultured Saprospiraceae bacterium
CATTATTGAGCGGTACGTTTTTTGTTGAAGAGGTGCATTTCCCCAAAAAGTGCTAATATAGTGTAAACAAAAATCTATATTATGCATAGCACCTTCGAGGAATTGCTTGCACCTCTTGCTGAATTTATGGAGGAGCAAGGTACTAAAATTGACGAACAAAGCGACTCAAGAAAATTATTTTTCAAGGACTTTACTCGCAAATTGATTTATCACTTTGTGATGAAAATTCCAAGTTTACAGCAATTAGTGACCGAACTAAAGACGAGTGAAACTTGTGAAGTTTTAGGTTTGCTTCCGACCCCATATTCGACCTTACGAGAGGGCTTTACCCGTTTTTCAAGCAAGTTCTTTCAACAACTTTATCTGCATGTAGTCAGCAATTGTAATTGGCTTCGCATCCGTGCTTTGGATGAAATTGGAATGTTCCAAGTCCTTGACGGCAGTATTTTCCCAACGATTTCTTCGATGACTTGGGCAAAATATAAAAAGACAAAAAATGCGATTCGTCTGCACATGAGTTTCAGTCTCAATCAAATGATACCAACGGAATTCATTGGTTTGCAGGCAAATACACCAGAGCGTGATTTCTTGAAAAGCATCCTTAAAGCAGGTGTGACTTACATCGCTGATAGAGGATATTTTAGTTTTGAGTTGGGGGCAGCTATCTGTAAAGCAAAGGCATTTTTCATCATGCGTATCAAGAAAAATTTGCTTATTAATTATTGTGTAGACCGAGAAATAACAGGTTTTGAGGGGCGAAATATTCCCACTTGTTTTGAAAATCTTAAAGACCAAATTATTCGATTTACTTCTGATAATGAACAGCGATTTTACCGCTTGGTCAGTTTTCAAGTATGGGACAGTGAGTTTAAAATCTGTACGAATCGCTTTGAGTTGACCACCATGCAAATCATTATTTTGTATGCTTATCGTTGGCAGGTCGAACTGCTTTTTAAATTTATCAAGCGCACACTCAATGGCATACATTTGTTGAATCACAGTCCAAATGGGGTCAATATTCAGTTTTACCTATTGATGCTCGTAGCCGTCTTGCAATTGAGATTCAAGCAAAGCGTCATCATCAAAGCCAACGACCAACACTATCAAAATGAAAAAGAATATTGGGAAAATTGCACGAATATTGAGCAAATCCCCACAAATTCGGGCGCAAAACCTGATGTTTGGATACAATCTTTGACTAAACCCCTCCAATATTTTTGGAAAATTGGATGTCATTGGATACGTAAGTTACAAAATCTTATTGCGAAACCTTTTGACTATCAAGTTATTAGTAGCTTGGCAGAGCCTTAACAAGAACTGTACCGCTCAATAATGTTTTGAAATGCCATCTGAAAGTAAATGTTCGATTTGCTGAATTCCCTTCTGTAAAGATGTTGTATTTATCTCGCCTAACATTTCGTCAAAACCATCAAGTATAAATATGAATTTTCCTTTTCTCTGCGCTTGAATCAAACTTTCTTTATTTACATCTATACCGTATCTCTCATTTATTGTTCGATTTATAAAATCTTGTATATCTTCATTAGTCCTGTAGTTTTTTAATTTAACAAAAATTGGAATTTTTGACTTTTTTATAACGAATTCTCTTAAAAGTTGATAAAATAGATTTTCCATTAAAACAGACTTACCTGAACCAAAATTACCCAATATTAGAGTTAATCGTTTGTTTGTAATTTGGATATCTTCTAATAGTTCAAAATATGTTATATCTTTATCTCCTTTTATTAATTTAGGAGGAATAAAATATTTTTTAATATTTCTATTTTCATACATCTCAATCACTTCACTTGCATATTTGCTAAATTGTTCATCAATATTTTTACTGTAGAACAATGTACTTTGTTTTTCATGTGTGATAATCAAATTAAGTAGAGAAGATCTTATTTGATTTCTTACTATGAGATAATTTTCTCTGTCTATTGTACCCTGAATTTGCTTTTTATCTATTTCTTGCAACCTACTTTTAAGCGATATTAATTCGGGTTTAAAATCAGAATTAACTGACAAAAGCTGTAATTCGGAAATAGCCTCCTCTAAATCATCTATTTCTACCTTCTTTATAATTAGTTTCAGTATTGTTCGTTCTAATTTCATACTCTAATTTGTAAGATTACATGTATATGGTTTCACTAAATTTTCTCTGTCGAAAGAGAATAAGTTGACTAATTTAGAGATTAAATTCAAGATACTAATAATAATATTATGGATTTTTTTGAAATATCGAATTAATAGTTATTAAACGATAACATTTTTCTCTGATATTTTTCCTCCCAGCAAGCCCATACGAATTTGATTTTCGGTCAATGTCGCATTGGCATGACTGACGGTTCCCAATCGTATTTGCTGACGAATACTCGCATAGCGTCCTGCTTGTTGGATGACTTCATCCAATTGCGGGCTATTGTCCAACAGGTCGCGGAGTAGCCGGAGGGCAGTGTCGAATTGATTATTGGCGATGTGTTCGCGGATATGTATGATGAATTTTTGGTTATTCATGTCTTTGTATTTGTACGGATAAAGATAAGCAAAAAGTTTAAAAAACCTTATACGATACTTCAAATCCTCTTGCGTATGTATATGCGTATTAGGTGAACTTACCTCCACCAAAAAACGTTATCCACAAAATCATATAACAAACCCCACATTTTACGTATTTTCGCGCTTCCGAATCAAATGAGTAGATGAATAAATGAGTAGATGAGTAAATTTTTTCAATATTACACATTTACATTTTTTAGCAGTTTACGCTCAATTTGAACTTGATTCTTAAACTTGAACTTAAACTTAGAATGGACTACACACCACGCGATATAGAGCAAAAATGGCAAAAGTATTGGGAAGAAAACGATACATACAAGGTTTCCAATCAGAGTGATAAGCCGAAATATTATGTATTGGATATGTTTCCTTATCCGTCGGGGGCGGGCTTGCATGTGGGGCATCCTTTGGGCTATATTGCTTCGGATATTTTTGCACGATACAAGCGTCAGCAGGGTTTTAATGTCTTGCATCCTATGGGTTATGATGCCTTTGGTTTGCCGGCAGAGGAGTATGCTTTGCAGACGGGGATTCACCCTGCCGTTTCTACTGATACGAATATCAAACGCTATAATGAGCAGTTGCGGTCTTTGGGCTTTTCCTTTGATTGGAGTCGGGAGGTGCGTACCTGCGACCCTAAGTATTATAAGTGGACGCAGTGGATTTTTACGGAGTTATTCCATCATTATTACGACCAAGCGGCGAATAAGGCTTTGCCAATTGCTGACTTAGTACAAACCTTTGAAAAAGAAGGCAATACAAACGTAAAAGCAGCCACCACACAAGAAGAAACCTTTGATGCAGCAGCGTGGAGTGCCATGTCAAAATTGGAAAAAGAAGAGACTTTGATGCGCTATCGTTTGGCGTATCGTGAGGTCGGTTATGTCAATTGGTGTGAGGCATTGGGAACGGTCTTGGCGAATGACCAAGTGAAAGATGGTATTTCGGAACGCGGTGGTCATCCCGTTGTACAAAAGGCGATGCCGCAGTGGAATTTGCGGACAACTGCCTACGCCGAGCGTTTGTTGGATGGCTTGGATACGATTGATTGGTCTTCGTCTTTGAAGACGATTCAACGAAATTGGATTGGTCGTTCAGAAGGGGCGCAGATGTTTTTTGATGTAGCGGATTCGGAGGCGAAAATTGAAATTTATACGACGCGACCTGATACGATTTTTGGTGCTACATATATGGTCTTGGCTCCCGAACATGACTTGGTCGAAAAATTGACGACTGAAGGGCAACGCGGTGCCATCGACAAATATTTATCCTACGTAAAATCGCGTTCCGAATTGGAGCGAATGGCAGATAAGCAAGTGACGGGCGAGTTTACGGGGGCGTATGCGGTGAATCCATTTACCAAAACAAAAATACCGATTTGGATTGCAGAATATGTCTTAATCAGCTACGGAACGGGCGCGATTATGGCAGTGCCGAGCGATGATGAACGCGATAAAACCTTTGCCGAAAAATTTGGTTTGGAGATTATTGATGTAGTGGATAAATCGGATTATCCGGGCGCGACTTTGAGTGATAAGTTGGGTAAAATGATTAACTCCGATTTCATCAATGGTATGGAAGTATCGGAAGCTATCGCCGAGATAAATAAGCGTGTCGGGCAAATGGGAATTGGTACAGCGAAGGTGAATTATAAATTGCGCGATGCCGGATTTAGCCGTCAGCGATATTGGGGCGAACCCTTCCCGATTGTGTATGATGCAGATGGTACGGCGGAGATGTTACCTTTGCAGGAACTGCCTTTGGAATTGCCTGATACAGAGGACTTTAAACCGGGGCAAGGCGGTCAGTCACCTTTATCGCGCTTGACGGATTGGGTCAATTCAAAGCAGGGCTATACGCGCGAAACGGACACGATGCCTGCCGTAGCGGGGTCGTCTTGGTACTTTTTACGCTACATGGATCCGCATAATGACGAGGCATTTGCCGGACAAGATGCGGTCAATTATTGGCAGGATGTGGACTTGTATGTGGGCGGTTCGGAACACGCCGTAGCGCACTTGATGTACTCGCGTTTTTGGCATAAATTCTTGTATGATAAAGGTTTAGTGCCGACGCAAGAACCCTTCAAAAAGTTGATTAATCAGGGGATGATTCAGGGGGTGATTGAGTTCATTTACATGAAAAAAGAAAAAACGAATGGTCAGGCGCATTTCTTGTGTGCGGGCTTGGTGAAGCGTGATAATTTGTACGACCAGGTTGCGCGAATACCTATACACATTGACTATGTGATAGATTATGGTTCAGAAAAATCTTTTATTAATATAAAGAGCATCAAGCAATTCATCGCATGGCGACCTGAATACGAAAATGCGATTTTTGAGTGTAGTAAAGGTACATTTCAAAACGGCATTTTTACGCCAAAAAAGGATGCAACAGGTACGCATTTGGTGACTCATTCGGAGGTCGGCAAAATGTCGAAGTCGAAGTATAATGTCGTCAACCCTGACTTGGTGATTGACCAATATGGTACGGATTGTTTCCGCATGTATGAGATGTTTTTAGGTCCGATTGAAACCTCAAAGCCCTGGGATGTTCAAGGCATTAGCGGCGTATCGAAGTTCTTGCGTAATTTTTGGAATTTATTTTATCAAAACGAAAAATTCACGATAACAGACGACGAAGCAACGAAAGATGAATTAAAGGTTTTGCATACCTGTTTGAAGAAAGTGACGGAAGATATTGAGCGTTTTTCATTCAATACCTGCGTGAGTGCCTTTATGGTTGCTACGAATGAATTGAGAAAATTGAAATGCAATAAACGAGCGATTTTGGAACCTTTGACGATTGCTTTAGCTCCTTTTGCGCCGCATATTTCGGAAGAATTGTGGTCGAAAATGGAAGGAGAAGGCTCGGTCGTGATGGCACAATTCCCTGTTTTTGACGAGTCGCATTTGGCGGAAGATTCTATCACTTATCCGATTTGTATTAATGGGAAAAAACGTATGGAAGCGTCTTTTTCTGCCACCGCTTCTAAGGATGACATCGAAAAAATCGCTTTGGAATTGGATGGTTTGGAGAAATGGATTGATGGGAAAACGGTGCGGAAAGTCATCGTAGTACCTAAGCGAATGGTGAATATTGTGGTATCGTAACAACGTAGCGTAATGCTTCCGGCTTGCGCCCCGTAGAACGGTGCTTCCAGCCCGTTCCACCTTAGTTTAGCTTTTATCAAAATAAGAAAAGTAATATTTGAAACTTGCATAAAACCTGGACTTTGGACATTTTGGAAATTAGGTAACTGGGAAATTCGGGTTTAAATCATAAGTAATTGATTATCAGTTATTTAATTTTTATTAAGGTAATAAATATTCAATTAATTAAATTTTATAATTATTTGATAAAAAAC
>CALHBW010000222.1 GCA_937930625.1 uncultured Saprospiraceae bacterium
AAATCCAAAGAATGTTGAATCGGAATTAGTTCGTCT
Organism: uncultured Saprospiraceae bacterium; assembly: GCA_937930625.1. Classification (GTDB taxonomy): domain Bacteria; phylum Bacteroidota; class Bacteroidia; order Chitinophagales; family Saprospiraceae; genus JAHDEO01. Next base: position 37 of record CALHBW010000222.1, read on the forward strand.
TTATCTCCATGAAAAATGATAATCGGACATTTAATTTTTCCCAAATAAAAAGCTGTATCAAATTTGTATTTTATAATGGCGTTTGGGATAATTCTCGCTTTCTCCCGTATCAATGATTTCAGACTAAAATAGGGTGCATTCAGCACCAATTTGGCAGACGAATTGCGAGCAGCCAAAGGCGTAGCTATCCCCGTTCCCATAGACATACCCAATACAATAAGTTGATTTTCAGGAAAATATTTCTTCAAATAATCATATGCCAATTGCCCGTCGTCAATCATTTGTTCTTCACTGCTGACCGAACCGCCGCTTTTCCCATAGCCACGATAATCAAGGTATAATACATCATAATTATTTTCCAGATAAAGTTCTGCACTAAAGGCACAATCTGCCATCGAACCGCCATTTCCATGCAAAAATAAAACTGCGCCCTTTGTATCGTCAGATTTAAAATGCAATAAATTGAGCGCGATACCATCCGCCGTATTCAGATTGATTTCCTCGAAAGGCATATCATAATGAAACGTATAATCCTGCGATAGTTTTGTCGGGTGAAATAGGAATTTTTCCTGAAAAAAATACAGCACTAGGCAGGTTACAAGGTATAATCCGATGAGGATGAATAGCCAGAATTTTATTTTAGTGTACAATATCTAATTTTGAATGAGTGAATGAGTGAATTTTAAATAATCTCTAATTTTAACAGTATTTCCAACGGACAATAAAAAACATCACAAAAGTAAAAGATTTCACGAATCACGAATCACGAATCACGAATCAACGAATCAACGAATCACGAATCAACGAACTACGCTTTTTTCAAAGACAAATAATCCAAAAAGTACAATAATTTCACAGAAAAGAAATTCGACTGGTCGCCTGTAACGGTTTCACCAAAATTGCGGAAAAACGAAATATCCGTATCATTATCTGCCCTGATAATATTATTTTTCCAAACCAAAATCAACCGACTGCCCGGTGTAAATTCCCAATTGTATATAAGGTCGAGATTGACGGCATTGAAGCTCGTATTATTATAAGCCAAGCCGTCTTCGTCGATGCCGTCGTAAGTAGTTGGGGCGAGATTGCCTTCTTGGTCGAGTAGGTGATATTTTTGATAAACCACCTTCGTCCAATTGTGTCGCGCACGTAGCGTGAGTCCCATTCGATTGGTGAAAATATAGCTGGCGTTCAATACATTTTCATAATTATCAATATTTCGTCTTCCAAAAATGATGTCGTCATCCGTCCAATGCTCTACGTAGCCTGTATCATAATTACCATGTCGATAATTGAAGCGATAATCCATGCGCCATTTGTCCGAAATAATAAAAAACGGACGCAACCCAAAGCGATAAAACCAACGGTCTTTCTCCAATACCGTACCGCCCCCGAAGTTGGCTTGAAGATAGATTTTTTTGCGTTGGTCGGTACTAAAATAACCACCACCGCCTACAAAACCGGGCATGTTGTAGTAGCGTTCGTTATCGGTGCGCGTATCGTCATAATCATGTGAGCCAAAGGGACTTGCGAACATCCACGCCCCCATACGCATAAAATTTTTGAAGGTAGCATTCATAAAAGGATTGATACCAAACTGTCGATAGGCAGAGGGTTTGTAAAGGGCATTATATTCCATATCTACACCGAAATTCAGGTCTAAAAACTTCCCGAAAGGTTTGTAGATATTATATACCGCATATCCCTGTAAATTGTGCGTATTATTGCGCCGTAAAAACCCCAAATCATTATGGTCATATTGGTCAGAAACGATGGTATGTTCGATACCGAAATTGAAATTGCCACTTGTTTTTCGAAGACCAAGTGCAGTTTGAAAACCGAATTCGGGGTTTTCGAAATTCGTGAAATATTTCTGACTCAAAGCTGCTCCACCATCTATCGTATAAGTATTTTCTTTATTTGAAATACTAAATAAACCACCCGTTACGTTGGCTTCGTAGTTGTCGCCACCGCCGGCTCGCCATACATTGGTATTCACAAGGCTTACAAATGAATTATTTTTTAAATTTTGGTCAAAAACCATCACATTATAATTTGTCAATGGATTGGTTTCGACCTCGCGGCGGATGCCTTCCGTATCTTCGAGCATTGCCATAGTAGGTGCAGTCACAGAATTGAGAACGCCGATACCCAAGCCGCTTTTTGTACGCCCTGAGATTTTTGTAGAATTGAGTAATTGAACGGTTTGTGGATTCGAAATAATGTTTTCGCCCGACCCGTCTGCCTCGTCAATGACATCATAAAAACCGTTTGGTGTTCCTCCGATTCGCCGCGAATAGAACAAATCACCTTTGCTGAATAATTCCGTTCCTTCCGTAAAAAATTGTCGATTTTCATTAAATTGTACTTCAAAAACCTGCAAGTTTAGTATTTGGTCATCCGAAGCCGCTTGCCCGAAATCCGGTATCAAGGTCATGTCCAATGTAAAGGCATCATTGATACCGTATTTGATGTCCATACCTGCACTAAAGCTTGGATTCCAGTTGTTTACACCTTCTTCATTATATGGAAAATGCTGCGTATTGGTAGCGATAAAAGGATATAAAAATAATCTGGTCGGAGAGTTAATGTTCTCCATGCCCTCCAAATCACCAAATTGATTGAAGAAGCCATTAATTTCAGGGTCAACATGTTTCCACCAAGTTTCCTCACCGATTCTGCGGTCGCGGCGTTGGAAATTTACCCACCAATCTTGTACATCTTTTTTCGGAAAACGCAGTGCAGCAAAGGGGATTCGCATCTCTGCAGTCCAACCTTCATCCGTAAATTGAACATTACTTTTCCAGACGGCACTCCAATTTTCATCTTCGCCATTCTGCGAATATTTGGCGTCAAATTGCACCCCTGCAGTCGTCACAATGAAGCTCTCGCCATTCAGACCGCTACGATACGCATCAATGAAAATACCAATATACGAAGCATCCCCAATTTGGTCGCGCCCTGCGAGTCCGCGTCGGATGCTGTCGGGGGCGGCGTCGTACATTTTCGCACCTATGTAAATAGCAGCGTCATCATAAAGCATTTGTATCTCTGTCTCGTTGGTAGCGGGCTTGCCGGGGTCGGGATTTCGCTGCATAAAATCGGTAGCGATAGGGACGGTCTGCCAAATGGCGTCGTCAAGTGAACCATCTATTTTTGGGGCTTCTTCTATGCGGATTATTTGTATGCTTTTTGAGGCGAGGTTAGTGTCTTGGGCAAATGTTGTCGTCACAGCAAGGGACAACACGAGGAACATATATCTCATATTGTGTGGAATTAAAGTGTGCTTGAATCTTTTGCAAGCATGAGTTGATTTATACGTACTTAATTAACGTGAATCATTCATTTTGCTACAACAAACGACTATGGGAGTTAATTAGTTCGGGAATCAACTTAAAATGATTTCAATTAAAAAAACTACCTTTATAAAGGACAGGGAAATATATAAAAAGACGCACCAAAGGTTCATTTTTTTATGATATGAAAGCAAGTATTTTCGATGAATTAACACGTTTTTAGGACATTCTTAACACATTGACACACACCAACTTGCTCGTTATATACATCTTTATTTCTTGCAAATGTGACGCAGATATTTTCTGTTATTCTTGCTTGGTATTAGGAGCGGGAGTGTCTGTGTTGTATAAATTGTTATAATTTTTGCATTAAAAATTCATGTATAAATTAATTATATTTGTCATTATCAAACTTGACAGTGTTAAATTAAAAAAATAAAAGTATGTTTATGCTTAAAATCGGAAATCTGCCCCGAATTTGACCTAAAACTCGTCAGACATTTTCAAAATGTCAGACGAGTTTTAGGTCAAATTCAGACCGAAGCACCT
>CALHBW010000223.1 GCA_937930625.1 uncultured Saprospiraceae bacterium
TGTTGATTTACAAGAATAAATGAAAAGCCACTTATTAGCAAAACCAATAGAAGCGTCACCAAAAAAAGTAGTAATCGAAAGTTGTTATTCATGGCTAAATTTTGAAAGGATTTACCAAAATTTTATCAAAAATATAACGCACAAAATCAGGGTTTGGTTTTGGAGCAACGTAAAACGATTTTGCAAATCGTTGTGTTCGTTTTCGGGGGAATGATTTGCAAAATCGTTTTACATTCGCCAAGCCAAAAAATCATAGGCTTCACCTGCCTCATAAATATCTTTCCCACGTTCCAATTCTAAAAAACCATCGGCATTGACAAGGTTGGCAAAATCGCCCGAACCATTGCCTTCAATGGGCATCGCAGTTACATTTCCATCCGGTGAATATTGCAATTTGACCTGTACAAAATAAGTCAAATCCGGCTTAAAATGCACAGGCGCAGCCAGCGCGAAACGCGGTTTAGGTACGGGCGCAACCGCCAAACTCGCCTCCAACCAAATCCGAAAATAACGATTCAAACACATAAAAGACGACACCGGATTGCCGGGCAAGGCAAATACAAAAGTATCTGCCGTCCGCCCAAACCAAAAGGGCTTTCCCGGACGCTGCTTGATGCGGTGAAAATGCTTTTTAACACCCAATTCGTCCAATATTTCAGGGATGAAATCAAACTTCCCTTTCGATACGCCACCACTCAAAATCAAGACATCATAATCGCGGATGCTTTGGGTGAGTTTGGTGCGAAGTTGGGCTTTATCATCCAATAAATGAAGGCGCTCTGCTTGGATGCCCCATTGTTTCAAAGCCGCTTGAATGGTGTAGACATTCGATGTGCGAATCTGGTGGGGGAGAGGCGTTTCGTTGACTTCTATTAACTCATCGCCTGTTGAGATAATTTGTATTTTGGGTAATGCCGATACGAGTAAATTTGCCTTGCCTACTGAAGCTGCCACGCCTATTTCTGCCGGACTAATACGCACACCCGACCTAGCGACTATCGTATCTTTTTTTCGGTCAGAGCCTTGAAAATGAACGTTTTGTTGCTGTCGTATCGCATCAATTTGAATGGTAGCAATACCGTTTTCTATTTCCACATCTTCATAGCGAATGACGGTATCTGCTTGGAGGGGAAGCATCGCACCTGTCATGATTTCGATGCAATTTTTGGAGTCATTGAGCGTGGTTTGTGCTGCGCCTGCTGCACCGACGCTTTCTATGTTGAAGCTGCGTTGCCCTGCCTGAAATGAGGCGTAATCAATGGCGATACCATCCATCGTCACGCGGTCGAAGGGCGGGAGGTCGCGGTCAGTGGTGATATTTTCCTGTAAGATGCGACCATTGGTATTTTGCAATGGAATGGATTCGGTTTGGAGGGCTTTGGTATTAGAAAGGATAATTTGTGTGGCTTCCTGAACGGTAATCATAGTGAAGTATCAAGTTCGGATGCGCTCCCACCCACGTAACGTAGGGACAGGGCATGCCCTGTCCCTACGTTACGTGGGTGGGAGCGCAAAACGATTATTCTTTTAATTTGAAAGGTAAGTTATAGTCTTTTAGTACGTCTAAAATTTGGGCGGTGTAGTTGCGTTTGGCTTGTTCGGATTTTGTGGTGTCTTCCTTGGCGGCTTTGCTTTTTTCGATGTCTTGGTTCAATATATCAATCAAATCCAAAAGTTTGACGACTTCAATGGCTTTTTGTTCGTGTATGTTTACTTGTTCATTTTCCATATGATAAAATGTTGGTTTTGAGTTGGTTTGGGTTTATGATTTTGAACTATAATGGTGTCAACTTTCTATCTTCTATTTCAATAGGAAGATCGTATTTTTGTAGATGTTCAAATAATTGAGTTGAGTAATCATATTTGAGATATTCCTCTTGACGTAGCATGACTTTACCCATATCTTGATTGATTTCGATACCTCGGTTAGTTCCTTCTAAAAGTTGTAAAAGTTGCTGAATGGCAACATGACCTAATTTTTGTTTTATTTGTACGTTGACCATATTAAAATATTATCTTTAGAAAACCCTTCGGATAAATTATATCATTAGTAGATTTAGTGTTTGAATATCTTGTTTTCCATATGTCATGATTTTCCTGATATTTTGAATAAAGCGGATGCCCCGGTGGATATACTTTTACAATATACGCATCAATTCGCTCTTTTTCAAGTGAAAATGTCCAGAACTTATCCATGACTTTATTGCCACGTTTCTCATACACCCAATGCTCCACAAAGGTAACAATATCAATATCTTTCGGATTTTCTTTTTGTGTAACAAAACTTCCGTTAATCCACTGTTCAAATCGCCCAAATACCTCATCTTCAAATTGATAAGTATAGCGCAAATAATTATCAAATAACCACCGCCGCCGTTCCGAATTTGGAAAAGCATCTACAAAATACGCTTTCAACGTGTCTATATCTGCTTCAATACCTTCGGGCGGAGTGAGGTGACCCTGTTCGTCAAAGTTGAGTTTCATCGTGTATGTAAAGTAATTTTTGGGTTATAATGGTGTCAATTTCTTATCTTCTATTTCGAGAGGCAGATTGTATTTTTGGAGATGTTTAAATAATTCAGCACAATGTTCATATCTGAAATATTCGTATTGACGAATCATGACCTTACTATTGTTTACTTCCTCACTAATTCCGAAAAAATGTTTGGCCTCAATTATGAGTTCTAATAAATCCGAGACTTGTCCAACTCCTACTTTGCATTTAGCTATTTCCATTTAAAATATGAATCAGATTATAAAGGCATTAGTTTCATGGCTTCCATTTCGACTGATAAACTATATTTTTGTAAATGTTCATACAGTTGAGTAGAGTAGTCGTACTTCAAGTATTGGTATTGGCGTACTATCACTTTGCCCGAACCTACCTTACGTTCAGCATCTATGCTAGATTCAATGTTTCTGTTTGCGCCCTCAAGTAGTCTCAGAAGTTGTTGAATAGCGACTTTATCTACATTTGGTTTATACATTAATCATCTTTATTTCCCGGAGATGAGTTCAATTATACAGATTTAAAGATAATGTTTTAACTATAATGGTGTCAACTTTCTATCTTCTATTTCGAGAGGCAGATAGTATTCTTGCAGATGTCCAAATAATTCAGCACAATGCTCGTATTTGAGATACTCATCTTGTCGGATGATGACTTTACTTTTATCGTTTTTATTCCTTTCGAGACTGGCATTATCCATCTCTATGATTTCTAATAAATCCAGAATATGACCAACTCCTACCTTTTGTTTAGCGATTGCTTCCATCAAAGTATAATTTTAAAAATCCTTTAGGATGTTTTATATCATTCGAGTCCCGCCTACTTCTGCTGTACAATGCTTTGTATTTTCTAACATCATCTTTATATTTTGAATAAAGTGGATGTTCTGGTGGATACACTTTCACAATATACGCATCAATTCGCTCTTTTTCAAGTGAAAATGTCCAAAACTTATCCATGACCTTATCCTTACGTTTCTCATACACCCAATGCTCCACAAAAGTAACAATATCAATATCTTTCGGGTTTTCTTTTTGTGTAACAAAACTCCCGTTAATCCATTGCTCAAAACGCGGAAACACCTCATCTTGAAAGCGATATGTATAACGCAAATAATTATCAAACAACCACCGTCGCCGCTCCGAATTTGGAAAAGCATCTACAAAATACGCTTTCAATGTATCTATATCTGCCTCAATACCTTCCTGCGGAGTGAGGTAGCCGTGTTCATCAAAAGTGAGCGTTTTGTGTTTCATCAACGTAAATTTAAGGATTTTTTAGCCGAAAAATTACCTCATATTTTAAAAATCTACGGAATTGACAATTTATTAGTTTAAAGGTAAATTGATGGTTATTTTCTTCGGGAAATCGGCGTTTTTACGTGATGTAGAGAAAATTCATGAATTTTCTCTACATCACGAAGGATACGTATCAAATTGTCGCATATAGACAAGCGTAACCCAATTTATCGGAAGCCTACTTGACAGACATTTTTGAAATGTCGGGCGAGAACATTTGTGTTCACAAAAAAAGGCTTCCCGAACATTGCCGGAAAGCCCATCATCAATCTAAGCAATCTCACAAATTGCCTGTAAAATTTGTGTTGTAGTGTCGTTGTGTCGTTGTGTTGTAGTTAGTTAACCACGACACTACGATACCACAACACTACAACACCATTCAATCAACATTATCATACAAAAACGAATTATTTTCTTTCAACATCGGCTCTTCTTCGTCGGTGAGTGTCCATTTGGACGTGGTGCTTTCGGAAGAGTGTGGTACATCTTCCAAAGCAATTTTTCGACGCATGTATGCCGGTTCATTTTCCAAATCTACGAGGGTATTGGGGTTGTTGAGTTTGACGGGATTGGGGTTGGCGGGTTGTTTGTATTCGTAGTCATTTTGTGACAATGGTTTTGGGGCATCACTCGAATATTTACGAATGTAAGGCTCGTCAAAACTGCCATTCCCAACGGGCGGCTGCTCTGATGTCGGACGCACATCATCGAACTCGAATGTCACTGTATTTTCTGTCTCAGTAGGTGTATCTTCAAGGATAATCTCGCTGACGACCTTTGATTCATACTTGTCGTAAGTATTGTTATTCACCGGAATAGACACCTTTGTACGCTGCGTTTCGTGCTTGCGTTGTCCACCACGCCCTTCTTCAAATCCGGTAGCGATAATTGTGACACAGATTTTATCGCCCAATGACTCATCATAACAATTACCCCAAATCAAATCCGTCTCATTTCCGGCTTCTTCTTGCACGTATTCGGTAATTTCAAAAATCTCATCCATCGTCACCTCTTTCACGCCCGAAGTGATGTTGAGCAGGATATGTTGTGCGCCTCTGATGTCATTTTCTTCCAATAACGGACAGTTCAATGCTTCCTCCACCGAGCGACGCGCACGATTCTCGCCTTCGACGGTAGAAGTACCCATTATCGCCACGCCACTGCCGCGCATGACGGTGTTGACATCCTCAAAATCGACGTTGATGTAACCCGGTACGGTGATGATTTCGGCGATACCTTTGGCAGCTACGGTCAGTATATCGTCGGCTTTGGCGAAGGCATCCGAGAGGGCAAGATTGCCGTGTATTTCTCGTAATTTATCATTGGAAACGATGATGATGGTATCAACATGTTTTTTCAATTCTTCTAAGCCTTCGACTGCGTGATTATTGCGTCGGCGACCTTCAAATGCAAAAGGCAAAGTCACAATTGCAACTGTTAGAATATCAAGTTCTTGTGCGGCTTTCGCGACTATCGGCGCAGCACCCGTACCCGTACCGCCACCCATGCCGGCAGTGATGAACAACATACGTGTATCATCGCCCAAAAACTGACGAACTTCTTCAATAGATTCGATACAGGCTTCCTTGCCGATATTGGGGCGCGACCCGGCACCACGACCTTCCGTAAGGCTCGGTCCGAGTTGGATTTTAGTATTGACCGGACAGACTTCCATCGCCTGACTATCGGTATTTGAAATGGCAAAATTTACGCCGACAATACCTTGATTGAACATGTGCGTGACCGCATTGCTACCGCCACCACCGACTCCGATTACCTTGATTATCGAGGACTTCTCTTCAGGAATATTGAATTGCATAATTTAATTTTTAATGGTTAATG
>CALHBW010000224.1 GCA_937930625.1 uncultured Saprospiraceae bacterium
TTTAGTAAACGGATTACTTATATTTTTTACTTTATTTAAAATATTCTTAATTTATAAAATGCTATTTTTAAATGAAATAAAAATATAGAAACAGGGCGAACGAAAAGTCGTTTTAATAATACGTAATTTGCTGATTTTTAATTTTATCGAGTTCACTCGGCTGACATTTTGCAAATGGCAGACGAGTATATCTTGATTTTAAGTTTAAATAAAATTTACAAATTATTTTATTTAAACTTCATAAAAAATTAATAATCAAATAAATGCAAGAAATGTTGTCGTCTGCCATTTGTAAAATGTCAGCCGACTAAGGTTTATCTTCCAATTTCAAAAACACATTATAAAAACGACTTTTCGTTTACCCTGTATGTTCTATTTACAAGCGGATTCGTCTGACGACAGGGGGAATTGCATTTGTCTAAGAGTTCAAATTTTCAAATAATTCATCTACAGAAAGCTGCAAATCAATATGTTCGCAAATGGCGGTTTCTCCTGTTTTGAGTATATTTTTAATTTGGTAATCAGCGTTTTGTGGGTGTTTGAAGGTTTCGATTTGTCGGTCTTGCAAATTGACTATCCAATACTCTCGGATATTGGCATTGGCATAAATGACTTTTTTTTGATTTCTGTCTCTGTTTAATGATGAATCAGCGATTTCGATGATTAAGAGGACATTTTCGGGAGGCATGGCACTGTTCATGTAGTCGTCTTCCCTTGCTTTTGCAATTAGAATATCGGGTTCGGGTTCACTGTTTTGGGGGATTTTCAAAGGACATTGAGGCAACACAAAATATTCGCCTACAAATCTAACATTTAATATGCGCGTTAAACGCCCAACCATCCCCAAATGAGGATTATTCATTGGAAACATTACTGTAATCCTACCATCTAATAATTCAACACGTTGTCCTTCAAAAATACCTGTTTCGTAGATTTTATGATATTCTTCAATTGTAAAACGGCGAACCTCATCTACCGGATCGGGAACAGGTAATGTTTGTGTCTGAACTGCCATATTATTTTATTTTTCTACCAAAATTAAACAAAAAATACGCAAAAAACAAGCACGTCAATCCACCAATTCGGCATCATCTAGTATATAATTCAGGTAATCCAAATCATCGGCATTGAGTCTGAATTTGCCTTTGAATGTGATTTTTTGGTCTGTGGTGAGGCGTTTTTTGAGCTTGCCTTTGGGTAGAATGTCGATGACGGTTTCTGGTCCGGCACCACCACAAAAGAAGCATTGGAGATAGGGTAAACCCGACAATACGATAAAGGTTTCATCGCCTGTTTCTTCAATTGGAATGACATAACCTTCGACCATAACATGCTTATTTTCAAGAGCTTTTAGCGTGTCACTGAACACCGGACGCAAAATGTATTCTTCAAATTCTTCGTTATAATCTTCTTCGAATGAGACTTTTGCGAGTTCTTCCCAAGTGAGGATGATATGACCGTCTTCGTACTTGTATCTACTTGGGTCAAAGGCATAGTCTGAGTCCGTAGCGGTAGGTGACACATTGACTTTGGTCGCTTCGGGCTGTTCGTTGTTATTACCCGATATTTCTGTGTGGTGTGTGTGGTCAGTTTCGGGGTCGTGGTCAGTGTCCGACGGATTACCTCCGCAGGCAGTGAGTAATAATAAGACTGATATGTTGAGCAGTAATTGCTTCATAAGACAATGGCTATTTCCTGCCAAAGATAAGGAAGTAATGAATGAATGAGTGGATTTTGAATGAATGATTTGAGATTTTTGTCCCGATAATTATCGGGATGATTTTTGATTTTTGAATTATTTGAGGTATTAAGTTTTATTTATTTTATTTAAAATTATTTATCAGTAAAATAAATTTAAAATATTTTAGTATATTTAGAATAAAATTATTTTAATTTAATCAAAAATCACCAAATCAGAAATCGTTTATTCACTCATGATTAGTGCTACATCCATACTTGCTGCACGGATGGCAGGAATTACGGAGGCAATAAATCCAATCAATAAAGCACCAATGAGCAACCACCATTCAACGGGTAAAAATTCCCATGCGGAGAAGGAGTATTTGTAGGCATCTTCCATTGTACTTGCCATAATTTGCATAGCAAAATGACCTAAGAACAAACCAATGATATAACCAATTATTGCCAGTAAAAGACCTTCTAAAATGATGAGTGCGAACAGTTTACCACGTCCTGCACCCATGACACGCATGAGCGAGAGTTCGTATTGGCGTTCGCGTAGCGAAGAAAATAAAGAGATGAAAATGCTTAATCCTGATACAAAAATAATGACAATTGCCAGCATCCGAAGTACCTGCTCGCCCGTACCCATGAGGCTGTATAGGCGGTTGATTTCGATAGCAGGAGAGGCGGCTTGCATGTCGGTTTTTTCATTGATATTGCGTCCGAGATTGAGGGCTTGGAAATTGCGTCCTTTGAATTGGAGCAGGAGCGAGGTGATTTCTTTTTCTTCGGGTTCGTCGAGTAGATTTGGGGGCATGGTAGGGGCGTGGTTGTGGTCGTGGTGCGCGTGGTCGTGGTCGTGATGTTCTTCGTCGGCAGGGGCGTGTTCGTGTACGAGCCAAAAACTCTGCGTGGTGGTAAGTATCAATTGGTCGATAACTGCTCCCGTAGGGGCAAGAATACCCACAACTTTGAACTCGGTGTGGTCGTGTGCAGCGTGTTCGTCATCAGCAAAGCCGTGCGAACTGCTGAAGGTATCGCCGATTTTCATGCCCAATTCGCGGGCTACATTTGCGCCGATGGTGGCTTCCATATTGTATTGCCAGATTTTGCCTTCGGCGAGTCCGGCGTCGTACAGATAGATGAAATCTTGTGTCGTACCAACGATGCGATATTGGCGATAACTATCGCCCATCGAAAGAGGAATAGCGGTCTTGATGAAGGGATGTTTGGGATTCATATAAGGACGCGCTGCACCGAGTGAGATGTTGCCGGTAGGCGCGTCAATATGGTACATGCTGCTGAGTATCATTTGTAGCGGACTGCCTTTTGCGCCAACTACCAAATCAATACCCGCTAAATTTTTCTTGAAGTTGTCGTCCAATTGTTTTTGTACCAGAAATAAAAATACCATCAGCCCGATACCCAACGCAAAGAGGGCAACACTCAATAGTGTACCCAATGGATTGTGCCGAATATTTTTCCAACTAAGACGCAGGAGATTCATAAAGCGAAGGTAGTGATTTTAGATTTTTGATTTGAGTGATTTTAGATTTTTGATTATTGAATGACGAACGTTTCGGCTAAAAATATTGTTATTGCTGCGTGGAATGTTTATCTTGTATAAAATTTTCGAATTATAACCATGTTAAATGATAAGTAAGTGGTTGGACTGAACTAAGCGACACTTTAATGTTTCATAATTCACTGAAAGTGAATTAATTATTGAACTTGAACTTGACGCTTGAATTTGTACTTGCACTTACTTAATACAACTTATTCAAATTGAGAAAGACAAATTTTCATAGTATTTAAAAATACGCTTTTAAATCACTTAATTTATTATAAATCAAATTATTAAATAGCATTTTTCCATCTTCAAAACTCCCTTTTTTTCAAAATATAATTTGACAAAACAAAAATATGCCCTTAAATTAGCGTTTGATAACCACATCTCACAAAACTTCTTCCTTAACAAAACGCAGACATAGCTATGCTGCGTTGATATTCAATTTTAACCAAAACACATGAAAGAAAGAATCATTTTAGTACTGTTACTACTTACAGTTGCAGTATTTTCTCATGCCCAACAAAGCGATAAATGGGTATTTGGTGCTACGGTATTCAACACAGGTTCGATACTACCGGGCAAGATTATCAGTATGCCGATACATCCGGGATTTACATTGGGTGCGGAGTATCGCTATAATGAAAATGAGCGTCACGAAATCTTCCAAACCGCACAATTGGGTTACTTTTTTCACCGCCACGCACAACATGGTATCCAATTGTATAGCGAGTTTGGTTATCGTTTTTGGTGGCAAAATGGCATCCATTTACACGCGAAACTCGGTCCGGGCTAT
>CALHBW010000225.1 GCA_937930625.1 uncultured Saprospiraceae bacterium
CGTAAATCCTGATGAGGTCGTTGCCGTAGGTGCTTCGATTCAAGGTGGTGTTTTGAGTGGTGATGTGACGGATGTTTTGCTCTTGGATGTAACGCCACTTTCGCTTGGTATTGAGACGATGGGCGGTGTTTGTACCAAATTGATTGAGGCGAATACGACGATTCCTGCAAAGAAATCAGAAGTATTCTCTACGGCTGCGGACAATCAACCTTCGGTTGAAATCCACGTCTTACAAGGCGAGCGCAGCATGGCGCAGCACAATAAGAGTATCGGTAAATTTATCCTTGATGGTTTGCCACCTTCACAGCGCGGTGTACCGCAAATCGAAGTGACTTTTGACATCGACGCGAATGGTATTTTGAGCGTTTCTGCCAAAGATAAAGGCACAGGGAAAGAGCAATCTATCCGCATCGAAGCATCTTCCGGCTTGTCTGACTCTGAAATCGAAAAGATGAGAGCAGAGGCAAAAGCCAACGAAGAAGAAGATAAAAAACAACGCGACCAAGTAGAGGCTCTGAACAAAGCTGACCAATTGGTTTTCCAAACCGAAAAGCAATTGAAAGAATTTGGCGATAAGATTCCGGAGGAGATGAAAGCCAAAATCGAAACAGCTAAAGACGAACTCAAAGCCGCACACGAAGCGCAAAATGTGGATGCTATCAATGCCAAAACCGAAGCACTCAACGAGGCTTGGGCAGCAGCAAGTCAGCACATGTATCAGGGCGGCGCACAGCCCGGAGCAGAAGGCGAACCTTCACCTAATGGCGAAACTGCCGACGGTGGTAGCGATAATACAGAGGATGTGACGGATGTAGAATACGAAGAAGTAGATGATAAGAAGTAAAGACGTTTCATTGAGAAATATAAAAAGCCCTTTCGCTTGCGGAAGGGCTTTTTTATTATTTTTAAATTAGGTATGGAAAATCTAAAGAACATATTTGTTATCATACTTTCAAACATCATTATAGTTTGTATATTTTTTAATATTGAATGTAAAAACGCTGATTGCAACAAACAAAAGAAACATCGAAGCAGAGTATTCTCAGGTATTATTTTGGAAAAATATATCAATAAGAAAAACCACGCAATGCCTTACTTTAGAATTATAAATCAAACTCAAGAAGAAGAACATATCTTAGTTTATCCTATTAGCCACACGTCGAAATATAAAAGAATAGCGGTAGGAGATTCTATTGTGAAGTTGCAAAATGAATTAGACTACAAAATTTACAGAAACAAACAATTGATAGAAACTATAGAGTTTAATTTTGATTGTGAAAAATGATGAGCAGTAGTTATTTGATAACTTGTAATTCGCATTTCATTTTAGCCAATCTCAACAACCTTTCCACCATCACAAAATGATTCAATTCATCCCTTTCCTGACGACTAATCTCCTCATTTTTAGATTTTTCTAAAAGTACATTAAAACGTTGTTGCACATCCTCAGAAGCACGCATTTTGAGTATCTTTTCAGGTTCGGCGTGTGCGATTATTTCTGCGAGTTGGTCGTAAATGCTGTATATTGTTGTCATAATTGTTTTTTTCAAAGATAATAATTTTAGTTGAGAATGTAAACGGGACAAAAGGCTTTTTGTAACTTGTTGCGAAAAAGTAACTCGTAATTATGCTAAAAGTTCGCCAAGTCATCCCCCCGATCCTCTTCTTTTTCCTCCTGTTAATTTACGGGCTATTTGTGCATCCGCAATTTTTCGGAATAGAAGGTCGTACCACCTATCAAAACATGTTGCCGATAGAAGTTTTGATACTCTTGGCGATATGTTTTAGTGCCGTACATTTGTTTTGGTTAGGATTTGATTGGAAGACGATAGAAGCGCATATCACCAAAAAAGTCGGTGAATCTGTACCTGTCGTGCTGATACTTTTTGCGATTGGTGTGCTGATTGGTAGTTGGATAGTGAGTGGTACGATACCGATGTTAATTTATCATGGCATCTCCATTGTCAATGCGAATTGGATATACGTATTTTCGTTTTTAATTTGTATAATATTCTCACTACTAACGGGTACATCATGGGGTTCGGCAGGTACGATAGGTGTGGTGATGATGGGTATTTCGGAAGTTTACGATGCAAATTTGGCGATAACGGCAGGGGCAGTTGTCGGCGGTAGTTTCTTTGGTGATAAAATGTCGCCGCTATCCGACACCACCAATATCGCCTCGCTCGCTACGGGCGTGGATGTCATGGCGCACATTCGCTCGATGATGTACACCACCGTGCCTTCAGCTATCATTGCCGGGGCGATCTACTTCGCGCTTTCCCCTGCTTTTTCCACCGAATCCGCGACACAAACTGCCGACCTCAGCGCAGTCGAACTCACCCTTTCCGAACTCGACCAAATTTTTAATTTCCATATTTTACTCCTGCTACCGCTCGCGATTGTGATTTGGGGCAGCATCACGCGCAAGCCGATTTTCCTTACTTTGCTCGGTAGTGCATGGGTGGCGATGGTCTTGGCTTTTATCTTCCAGCCCTTTAGTTTTAATGATATTTTTAATAGTTTCAACAAAGGCTTTTCCGTAGAAATGGCGGGAAATCTCGACCTCAAATCCAATGTCATCAACATCCTCAATCGCGGTGGTTTGTACAATCTCATTAGCGGAATTGTCATTTCATTGCTTATCTTTGCCTTCATCGGTACGCTCGAAGTGACCAATGCCATTGACGTATCCATT